>JACIWW010000020.1 GCA_014360905.1 Chloroflexota bacterium | reverse complement strand
TGATGCGTAGATACTTGTAGCGCTCATCAATGGTCATTTTCTCTTCGTTAGGCATAGTCCCTCCGGTGATATTATCATTTGAAAGAACTATACCTCTTTAGTGACATTTTAGATAAAAGAACACGAAACCTTGCCAGAATGGGTATTTCGTGGTAATATCCACAATAGTGGCTGCATTCCAGAAGAGGAGGAGATTGTTATGCCCGTATATCAAACACCGGATGAATTGAAACGAGTATTGGCCAAGATGGCTGAGTTGATGCAGTCTGATGCCGCACTCATCCAGGCCAGCAAGGGGAAGAACCTCTCCCTGAGCTACGAGTTCCCCGACCTGGACGTCTTCTTCTACACCCGTTTTTTGGATGGCAAAATCGAAGCGGGATTGGGCGAGCTCGAAGAATCGGACGCACAACTAACGATGGACAGCGACATTTTCGATGGCATGTTCACCGGCAAGGTGAACGCTGCCAAAGCGGCGATGAAAGGGGACCTGGCTTTTTCTGGCAATGTTGCCGCCGCGATGCGTCTGCAAAGCCTCATGGATGATTTTCAACGCATCTACCTGCAAGCAAAATCTGAAATAGGCTCATGAAGATTCTGATCACTGCTCAGTTCGACGAGGAGGCACTAGCCACCCTGCGCCGTTATGGGGAAGTGGAATACAGCAGCTATGGCGAACAGATGCAGGTCCTGGCTGGCTCCAAACTAGTCAAGGCGCTCGAGGGCGTGAACGTCCTGGTTACCGAGGTTGACCAGGTTCGCCGATATATCTTCTCCAAAGCACCTAGCCTGCGGGTTATTTCTTGTTGCCGTGGTGCACCAGTGAACATTGACATTGAAGCTGCTACTGAGTACGGCATCCCCGTGTTAATCACCCCTGGACGCAATGCCGATGCTGTGGCCGATCTGACGTTGCTGTTTATGCTCGCTCTGTTGCGACATTTCTTATCTGTGGCAAGCATTCTGCGTGAACCCGGTGATGGCATGGAGAAATTGGCTCGTGTCTTCACCCAGTACCGTGGCACGGAGCTCTGGGAAAAGACGGTTGGCCTGGTAGGACTAGGAGCAGTCGGGCGGGCTGTAGCAACTCGCTTGCGTGCTTTCGGAGCCCGCGTGGTAGCGTATGACCCCTACGTCGCCCGCGAAGAGGCCCTGGAGTTGGGTGTGACATTGTTGAGCTTGGAAGAACTGTTGCAGTGCTCTGACATCGTTAGTTTGCATGCACCTGTTACAGAGGAAACAACCGGACTGATCGGTGAGCGCGAATTCAGCCTAATGAAAAACGGAGCCTATTTCATCAATACCGCTCGCGCAGATTTGACAGATGAGACAGCTCTCTATCAAGCCCTACGCAATGGGCATCTGGGTGGCGCAGCCCTGGATGTATTCAAGGACGAGCCCCCATCTCCAGAGCATCCATTGCTGAGCCTGGAGAACGTCATCGCCACGCCTCACATTGGCGGAAGCACTGCCGAGGTAGTGACCCACCAATCGCGCATTGCCACAGCGGACTTGGTGCGGCTCTTCGAAGGACAGCGACCGTTGCACTGCGCCAATCCACAGGTGCTGGAGCGCTTCCAGTGGTAGCATGTCCATCTGTCTGAAATGCGCTTGTTGCGGGGTTATCACCACTGTGTGAGGTTGGCCATGAAAACTGATTGTGTAATCGCATTGGACGCCGGCAGCGGCTCTGGACGCAGTGCCATCTTCGACCTACAGGGCAATCTGATCTCTTCAGCAGCAGAGGACTGGTCTCCGCGCACTCCGGCAGATGAACCCCTGGGAGCGGAATTCGATCCTCAAGAGATGTGGGCTATCCTGTGTCGCACCACGAAGCAAGCCATGTCTCAGGCCAGCATCCACCCTCAGGATGTGCTTGGCATCAGTGCTACTAGTCAGCGCGATGGGGTTGTCTTTCTGGACGCAGGAGGTCGCGAACTCCACTGCAGTACCAATCGCGATGCACGCGGTGTCCTGCATGCCGAAGATATTGCCAACCAATTCGGCGAGATAGTTTACCGCATCGCCGGACGCTGGCCATTGGGTCTAGGCGCCGCAGAACGCTTATGGTGGTTTCGGATTCATCGTCCTGAGGTCTACGAGCGGGTCGCACGGGTCTTGATGATCAGTGATTGGCTGATCTATCGCCTCAGTGGTCAAATGTGTACAGAGCCGACGAATGCCAGTTCCTCCATGCTTTTCGATGTTGTGCAATGCACCTGGTCCTCTGAATTGGCTCATTGTTTAGGTTACTCCGAGCAACTCTATCCCCCTTGTCATCAGCCTGGGGAAACCGTAGGCGCATTGACCGCACAAGCAGCAGAGGCATTAGGCTTGCCAAAGGGCATCCCTGTTGCTGCTGGGGCCGGAGATTCGCAAGCTGCCTGCTTGGGTTGTGCTGCTTGGGAGGAAGGCGCAACCACGGTTATCGCGGGAACGACGATGCCAGTGCAAATGGTTCTTTCGCGGCCCGTTTTCGACGAACTGCACCGCTTGCATTTGGGAGCCTATGTCATCCCAGGTCGTTGGGTTTTGGAGAGCAATGCTGGGCTGGCTGGTAGCGCTTATCGTTGGTTTTGCCAGACCTTTGTCGGCGTTGGCAGGGCTGATTATTACAGACTAGAGAACGAAATGCAGCAAGCCCAGCCGGGAGAAGTATTGGCCGTGATAGGCCCACAGATTGCTGACTTCCGCGAACTGGCTTTCCCACCCAAATCCGTTTTTGTCTTCCCATTTCTAGGAGGCACAGAGCATCCGCCAACGCGCGGAGCTTTTGGCCGAGCTATCCTGGAAAACATCGCCTATGCAGTACGCGGCAATGTTGAGCAACTAGAGGCGATCAGTGGACAGAAGCTGAGCTGCTTGAATTTGTGCGGTGGTCTGGCCCATTCGGGCCTCTTTGCGCAGATTGTCGCGGATGTTTGCCAACACCCGGTGCAGGTACCGCGAGTGCACGAAGCTAGCAGTCTTGGTGCGGCAATCTGTGCTGCCGTGGGAGCGGGGCTATACCACGATTTACCTTCAGCCAGTGCAGCTATGGTGCACCAGGAAGCGCTGGTGGAGCCAAATGTCGAGAACGCGCGTGCTTACCGTGCGTTATATCGTAAATGGACTAGGCTATTTGAGCAGGCACGTGCGCTTTAGCATCTGAGCTAACGAAGGGGTTAAAGAGATGGCAACAGAGCAGGAATTGCGTCAGGAAATTGTCAGTGTTGTTGATGAGCTGTTTGCTATGGGGATGATTACGCCCACTGGCGGCAACATTTCGGTGCGTATCCCCGATGAAGAAGATGCCTTCCTCATCACGCCCACCATGCTCTACAAGGGTGGCCTCAAACCCGAAGACATGGTGAAGGTGAATAGCAAAGGCCGACCCTACGAGCGTCGTCAGCGCCCTTCGGTCGAGACCAGGGTGCATCTGGCTGTCTATGCCGCCTACCAGGAGATCGAAGCGGTTATCCACAGCCACGCTAGATTATGCACGGCATTGGGACTGATAAACGGCAGCATTCCACCCATCACAGTAGACGCGGTTCCATTTATCAATACACAGGTCATACCTTACTACGTATCAGGCTCAACGGAGTTATGCGAGGCGGTAGTCGCGGCACTGCAGCATAGCCCGGCGGTTTTGATGCAATGTCATGGCTTGCTGACTGTTGGCTGGACGCTGCGCCAGGCAGCGAACCGCACCATGGCCATCGAGGAGGTGGTTCAGGTTCTGCTAGCCTGCAAGCTTTTCGGCAAAGAGCCAGCTCACCTGCCACCCGAGATGGTGGAAATGTTACAGACAATGGGCATTGGTTAACCCACAGCAAGGGCATATGTTGAACGGATATTGGGGAAAGGTACTATTCGTTGATCTTTCAACTGGGCATCTTGAGGCACAAACGCTTCCAGATGAGATCTATCGCCAGTATCTAGGAGGATACGGACTGGGCGTGCGCGTGCTCTACGAACGCCTCCCAACCCACGCTGACCCTCTAGGCCCTGACAACATATTGGGATTCCTGCCCGGTCTGCTCACTGGCACCAACGCGCCTTTCAGTGGCCGCTTCATGGTGGTGGCCAAGTCGCCGCTCACCGGGGGCTGGGGCGATGCAAATGGCGGAGGCAGATTTGGCCCAGCCTTGCGCGGGGCGGGCTACGATGGCATCTTCGTTCGTGGCATAGCAGAGAGCCCTGTCTATCTCTACGTAGATGACCAGTATGCTGAACTACGCGATGCTGGTGAGCTGTGGGGTCTGGACACAGTCGCGACGGAGGAAGCCATCCGACACGCTACTTCGACAGATGTGCAGGTGGCCTGCATCGGTCCTGCGGGGGAAAAGCGCTCGCTCATCTCCGGGATTGTCAACGATGGCGGTCGGATTGCCGCTCGCTGCGGTTTGGGGGCAGTGATGGGCACCAAGAACTTGAAAGCCGTGGCTGTACGGGGTAAGGCAACGCTATCCCTTGCGCACAAGAACGCCTTTGAACAAAGCGTAAAAGGTTACCGCCAATTGTTCCGCCGGCAACCGGCCCGCTGGATACCCATTGTACCCAAGTTCCTCCATGTCTTTGCTCCTCTTTTGCGCCGTCTCAGTTTCAAACCCACTAGCGGCCCAGTACAGATGATCATTGACACCTATCGCTTGTACGGGACAGCATCAGCAACCGCTTTGCTGGTTGCTCTTGAGGATACCCCTATCCGCAATTGGACGGGTACAAGCGTACGGGACTACCCGGTCAGCATGGCTGAAAACATCAGCGATGAGGCGGTCATCCGCACCAAGATTAAACCATATGCCTGTCACAGTTGCCCGCTCGCATGTGGCGCAACCATCCGATTGCCAGACGGAGGCACTGGTCACCGCCCAGAGTACGAGACACTGGCTGCTTTCGGCCCATTGCTCATGAACGCTGATCTGGATACGGTGGTGGCCTGCAATGAAATCTGTAACCTGGCCGGATTGGATACCATCTCCACAGGCGTGGCTGTGGCTTTTGCCGTCGAGTGCGCTGAGCGTGGCTGTCTGCCGCCTGAACTAGCTGATGAACTTGACCTTCGTTGGGGAGATGGGCAAGCAATCATCGAGCTGACCAGGCGCATTGCTGCTCGTCAGCCAGGACTCGGGGAATGGCTGGCCGACGGTGTACGGCGAGCCGCGGCGAGGCTCGATCCCGCTGCTCAAGAGGCCGCTGTGCACGCTGGTGGCCAGGAACTGCCGATGCACCGCGGACTCTACGAGCCCATCGTTGCCGTTGGTTACCTGCTGGATCCGGCACCGGGTCGTCACACTGCTACTCTTAGCGGGATGACGGCTAATCCCACCATCGCGCGCTATCTCAAACTGAGTGGACTCCAGCCGGCTGACCGCTATGATTACGCTGCCAAGGGAGCAGAAGCGGCCGTGGCCATGCAAGTGGTGCGCGCCTTTGATTCCCTGGGCTTATGTCAATTCAGTTTGTTGATGGGTGAACCACCCGTTCTGGATTGGTTACGAGCTGCTACTGGCTGGGATGTGGACGAACTGGACTTGCTCCGCATCGGAAGGCGCATCCAGGCCCTGCGCCATGCCTTTAATGCCCGCGAGGGCATCTCGCCAAAGCAAGTTACGCTGCCAGCACGCGAGCGCGGAGAACCTCCTCTAGAGGTAGGTCCTCTGGCTGGTGTGACGCTGGATACAGAGGCGATGTCCAAGAGCTACTTCGAGATCATGGGCGTTGACCCAGTCACCGGTTGGCCTCTGCCGGAGACAGTGAAAACGTTGGGATTGAAAGCAGTGCTGTATAACCCCTATCCCTTATAGAAACCCTGGTTTCTTTTATGGCGCGTACCGGAATGGGTGGCGCACCGCTTGTCTCTCGTGTAGCATCTCTTCGAGCGTGGGACGCCCCTCAATGGCTTTGCGAATGGCGGCGCGCATCGCCTTATAGTTGTTCACCTCGATGCGCTTGCGGTTGGCTGCTGCAGGGTGAACGAATGCATTGGCAATCATGACCAGATCGTCCAGCGCCTCTTTAGGCAGGAAGCCATCGGCAATGCTGGCCTCGATAGCCTGCACAATGCCATTGGTGGCCCAAGTGTAAATGTGTTCTGCCTGCTTATCCGTGCGCAAGGTAACAGTTGGCACAAGCAACGTGCGCGGGCGTTCGTAAATGACGCGCACCTCGTGTCCAGGATGCGATACAGTGAGCGCCTGGTCAATAGCCCGGTCCACTGGCCCGCCTCGCTCGCCCAACAGCAGGTCAATATGTGCCAACTCGAAGAAAGGTGGTCCGGCAAAGCCCTCGCCAATCTTCAGAGCAAACCCATTGACCCGGTGCGGCGTTTGGGGTGTGGCAGGAACGGTTGTACGCACCGTTTTGCCGCGCAATTCATATTCCATTACCCGTAGCGGGATCTTGCCCAACTTTTCCAGTTGCCAGCGCAGGTCTTCGCGATCCTCGCGTCGGAAAGCATCGCCAGGCATCATAGGCAAGCGCGCATTGCCCACCTCGAGTCCCATCATCCATAGCCCCTCTTTGACCGCCTGAACAGAACCCTGTCTGGTGATGAGACGCACCAATATCTGGATCTTGGCTTGCAAAGCCTGCGCTTGGGCTAGGTCGCCATTCCGCACGGCAGCGTAAATCTGCTGCCAGACATCCGGGATAAGGTTGGCACTGGCAAGGATAGCGCCATCTGCTCCTGCTGCCAATGCCGCAGTAATGATTTCATCGTGGCCACAGAAAATGCCGACCAGCCCCTTTATTTTCTCAAACAGAGCCATCAAAAACGGCATGTCCCCGCTGGAATCTTTAATGCCAACCACGTTATCCAGTTGTGCCAATCCCTCCGCAGTCCACCATTCGTAATGGGTACCAGCGCATTGGGGGATGTTGTAGAGGATAATCGGCAGGCCGACTTTACTCACCGCCTCATAGTGCTCGTAGATCTCGTTGTAGGTAGGTTTGAGGTAATAAGGTGCCACGACAAGGGCTGCCTGCGCTCCAGCGTCTTTGGCGTAGCGCGTCAGGGCCACGGTATCGCGCGTGCTGGCACAGCCTGTGCCCGCAACCACCGGAACACGCCCTGCCACTTCATCCAGAGCGATGGCAATGGCCTGGCGTTTCTCATCCTCGGTCAAATAGACGAACTCGCCCGTTGTCCCTACCGGCACAACCCCATTCACATAGGGCAGGACAAAGCGAATCAAGGCACGGTACGCTGCCTCATCAATAGCCCTGCCATTTACAAATGGAGTTACCAGAGCCGGAAAGATCCCTTTGAACCACTCTGGTTTCTTGTTCATGTTTGCTCCTTTCACGTCAGAGAAGAAAGCCTCTTAACTCAGATCAGGAAAATGCAATCTCGTAATGAGCACCTCAGTGCTTCCACTCAGCGTTTGTAACACGCGACAAATCGCGCAATAGAGCGATCGTACGTGCGCTCTACCTCTGGCGGGAAAAGGCAGCCAGGTAGTTCACCGTAGCGACGGTGGTAGGCAATGCACTCACAACAGATGCCCTTACGCGGGCATGGTTCATAGGTACAGGTGCAGGTTTGTTTGTTCTTTTCTTGTTTGCATTCCATCTCAGAGTCCTCTATTGTATGCATTGTTCAGTGCCTCGTTCATCGCTCTATAGGCATTCCAATAAATCTGATGGCGGTCCAATGCCTGGGGATGCACGGTAACTTGCGCTAGCATGATCTCTCCCTCCATGGCAGATGTCGGTATCAACCCCGAAGCCAAGCCATCTACAACAGCTTTGCCCACTGCCGTCTGCGTAGGCCCGTAGATCATGTTGGCCTGGCGCAGATCCTTCAGTTCCACGACGGGCACGATGAGCGTAGCCGGGCGCACGGTCAAATTGGGTTCAAGGATGGCAGTCAAAGCCTCGTGCCCTTGGCGCGGGTAGGTGAGTTGCAGCGCATAGGCATCGCCAACTGGGCCATCTTTGGGGCCCGCCACTAGGTCAATCTGTACCCTTTCTACACCTTCGCCAACTACCGCAGTGCCCATGCGCACGCCATTCGATTGCAAGAGGTCGGCTGGCAATCCCAGAGAGGCAAACCGCTCCGGCAAAGGCGCACTCGGAGCCTCGATCTCCACCTCTGTAGCGCTGATCTTGCCCAGTTTTTCCAGCTCCAGGCGTATCTCAGCGCGCACCTCGTTGATGAGCACACCGCCTTGCCGAAGCAACGGACGGCGGGGGCCACCGACTTTGATGCCCATCATGTTCAGCGCTGCTTTGATGGCTACTCCGCCACCGTGCCGGCAGAAGATGCGCGCTAGCTTTTGCACGCTGAGTTGCAGCGTTCGTGCTGTCTCCAGGTCACCTGCCTGGACTGCAGCATACACCTTCTGCCATATCTCAGGAAAGACCTGCGCACTGGCCAGAATCATGCCACTGCAGCCCGCGGCCAGGGCAGGCAGAACCACTTCGTCATGTCCGATAAGCACATCTAGCCTACCCTTGGTCATTTCCAGCACCTCCATGGTATAGGTGAGATTGCCGGAGGAATCCTTCAGCGCGACGATGTTGGGGATATCGGCCAGATCCTCGATTACCGTGCGCGGAAGGTAGGCATCCACAGTCTGGGGGATATTGTACATGATGATGGGCAAGTCCACAGCCTGGGCAATCTCATAGAAGTGCTGATAGATGCCCTTATCAGCGGGATGTAGGAAAAAGGGCGTGACCACCAGGCAGGCATCAGCTTCCGCCTGCTGGGCGGCGCGTGCCAACTGCACCGCCTGCCGGGTCGAGGCAGCACCCGTGCCAGCGATTACTGGCACTCGTCCGGCTACTTCGTCTATCACAATCTCGATAATGCGCCTTTGTTCATCTGGGGTGAGATAGACGAACTCGCCCGTTGTGCCACACGGGACAACGCCATCCACATGGGGCAAGACGTGACGAACCAATGTGCGCAGACCGGCTTCATCCACCTCCTCATCGGCCGTGAAAGGAGTTACTAAAGCGGGCATGACGCCACGTGGTTTGAATGCGACGCTTTTCATTTCATTCTCTCCTTTGAGATAAGTTGGCAAGAGCCGCATCCTGTAGCGTGGTATCAAACTCACAGAAGGATGCGGCTCTTTTGCCCTATGGCTTGGGAATCGCCAAATCCGCCGGACCGATGCCTGACATAGTCGCCTCTGGGAAGTTCTCCTGGATCAGTTCGTGGATGATCTGCGCGTATTTGACCTTTTCGCGCGCTAGGAAAGCCAAGGCATCCACGCTCGTCCATGGTTTGTACAGCGCCCCAGGCCCTGCCGCACAGGCTGGCCCAGGCTCGATCTTGAAGTAGCAGGGAGCACAGAGACGAGCCATCTCAGGTCCTTCGTAGAAGCGGTTGTATCCGCCAAAGGACTCCGCCAGGTAGATGTGCAAATCCAGCGGGATGTTGCAGCCCTGACGGATGGACGCCAACTGTGGCAGCGAGAGATCACCCAAGGGATTGAATGTACTCGCGCCCAGTATCTCCAAGAGTTTGCCACCAGCGGCCGAGGCGTGCCCGGCATAGATAGAGACTTTGAACACCACATCGCGCGGTATGTCCCCGTTCTTCTTCATTTCGTTCAGTAGCCAGAGCAACCCTTCGTCTATGACCAGGAAACCGCGAAAGCCCAGGTCTATGCAGCGCATGATGTCGGCGATGACATAGCGCAACTGGTCAGAGCCGCGGAAGCGCAGGCCGGAAAGGCCACCCTCTGGGGTAACCAATTGGCGTCCTGTATCCCAAGCCGAGCGAGGGCCGGGGGTGAGGATCACCTCCATTTTGGCGTTGGCAGCGATTTGAGCAAAATCGCGCAGTTCCGCCTTGTCCAAGAGGGTGGCGCCCATCACCACGGAAATCAGGCGGTGAATGGGCATCTTGCGTTTTCCCGCTTCATCCACCACGGCTTCAAGCACTTGTGGGCGCTCGACTCCGGACACCTCCATGCGGTACCAAGCACCGTCTGGAAAGCGCTTCGTGCTCGTGGGCAAGTCATAGGCATCACGCCCTGGAATGCCCGCTTTCTCCATAGCTTTGATCACATGGTCGAACTTCATTGTTCTCCTCCTTCTTTGGAATGTGATTAGGCAAAGTACAAGATTCCTACTATTTGCTCCCTTTCACCTTTGCCCAATCTGCCAGGAAGCGCTCTACCCCAATGTCGGTCAGGGGATGTTTGAGCGCTTTCATCAGGACATCATAGGGCACGGTGGCGATGTCCGCGCCAGCCAGCGCTGCCTGCGTGATATGCAGAGGGTGGCGGATGCTGGCAGCGATGACCTGGGTATCTATACCATAGGTCTCGAAGATCTGGACAATATCGGCAACGACCTGCATGCCATCCTCACCGATGTCATCGAGCCGTCCCACGAAGGGCGAGACAAAATCGGCCCCAGCATTGGCGGCGAACAATGCCTGGTTCGGTGAAAAGACCAAAGTGGCGTTGATGCGGATGCCCCACGAAGATGCTAATTCTCGGGCAAGTTCAATGCTCGTGTCGCACTTCCCCAGCCATGGGCAACCTTGGCACAGCCGATCCAGGTCCACTTCCTCGCGGCTGATCATTTTCATTGCCTTGAGACCCTCGGCAATGGTAGGAACCTTGACCACGACGTGTGGCGACCAGGTGGCGATTTCCTTAGCCTCAGCCAACATCCCTTCTGCATCGAGGCTCACCACCTCGGCACTGATGGGATTCTGCACCAGGTAGCAGATCTCGCGTGTAACCTCTCTATAGTCTCCGCGCCCCGCACGCATCATCAGACTGGGATTAGTCGTTACCCCACTAATAATTCCTAGTTTCACTGCTTCGCGAATTTCGTCCAGTTTCGCGGTATCGAGAAAGATTTCCATGGCTCCTCCTTTGGGATGGTAGAGTGAGGAGTGAGGCGTGCTCCGGCTCCCAATCATCACTCATCACTCTTGGTATATTGTATCGCTGCTTCCACAAAGCCACTGAATAGGGGATGCGGTTTGCCCGGTCTCGATCGGAATTCAGGGTGAAATTGGCATCCCACCATCCAGGGATGATCACGCAATTCCACGATCTCCACCAGCCGTCCATCTGGCGAGAGCCCGCTGAACACCATACCCGCACTTGCCAACAAGTCACGGTATTGGTTGTTCAACTCAAAGCGGTGCCGATGCCGTTCGTACACCAGTGGCTCTCCGTATGCGGCAGCCACCTTGGTTCCTGGAACCATCTGGCACGGATAGACCCCCAGGCGCATGGTACCGCCCATATCCGTGATTGCCCGCTGTTCTGGCATCAGATCGATCACCGGATATTTGGTAGATGGGTCAAATTCCGTGCTATTGGGCTCATCACTGCCCAGCACATGGCGCGCCAGTTCGATGACCATCACTTGCATGCCCAAGCACAAACCTAAGTAGGGCTTCTTATGCTCGCGGGCATAACGGGCAGCGATGATCTTGCCTTCGATGCCCCGATAGCCAAAGCCGCCTGGCACGATGATGCCTGCTACCTGCTCCAGGCGCTCCAAGCCGCGCCCCCTCTCCAGGTCCTCCGAACTAATCCATTCGATGCGTGTGCTATAGCCATGAGCAAGCGCTGCATGGAATAAGGCTTCGCGCACGCTGATATAGGCATCCAAGAGCGCTACATACTTGCCTACGATCGCAATGCGTAGCTCGGGCTTAGGGCGCTCGATCTCAGCTACCAGATGACGCCAGAAAGTCAGATCAGGCTCTGAGGGCAAGCCCAGGCGCTCACTGATGAATTGTCCAAGTCCTGCTTCCTCCAGGATAAGGGGCACTTTGTATACGGTCTTGGCCGTAACCAGAGGGATCACGGCACGTTTTTCCACATCGCAGAAGAGGGATATCTTATCCTTCAAGGCCTCGTCTATGTCATAATCAGAGCGGCAGACAATCACATCGGGCTGGATGCCAAAACTGCGCAGTTGCATTACCGAATGCTGGGTGGGCTTGCTCTTCAATTCGCCAGTGGTGCTGATGTAGGGAACGTAAGTGACATGCACATAGAGCACATTTTCACGCCCTACATCTTTGCGCATCTGGCGGATCGCTTCCAGAAAGGGCTGGCCCTCAATATCGCCAACCGTACCCCCTACCTCGACAATAACCACCTCTGCCCCTGTCTCCGCTGCCACGCGGCCAATGCGGCGCTTGATCTCATTGGTAATATGGGGAATCACCTGGATCGTGCCTCCTAAAAAGTCCCCCCGACGCTCCTTGGCGATCACCTCGGAGTAGACCTGCCCTGTAGTCACGTTGCTTGACGCTAGCAGGTTCTCATCAATGAAACGTTCATAGTGGCCTAAATCGAGGTCAGTCTCGCTGCCATCCTGCAGCACAAACACCTCGCCATGTTGGTAGGGACTCAGTGTGCCTGGGTCCACGTTGAGATAGGGGTCCAGCTTCTGAATGGAGACGCTCACGCCGCGGCTCTTGATCAGCCGTCCAATAGAGGCTGCTGTGACGCCTTTGCCCACCGAACTAATCACGCCACCGGTAACAAAAATATACTTAGCCATTTTATCGCTAGTCCATTAGTCGTTTGATCATCGATCTTTTTCCATCGCCTCTCGTCCCGCCAGGAAGGCCCGCTCATTCAAATCGGCAAATCGTTGCGGAACACGCTCACGGACAGATTCCAGCCATACCGCGAGGGGAACATGGGGAAGGAAGTGGGATAAGGCACCCAAAAGCACGACATTGTTCACTCTGGCATTGCCTAGGCTCTCAGCCAACGCAATGGCCGGCACCCAATAATAGCGTGTGGTTACGGCGCTCAAGATCCGTTCGATGCGTGCGTTATCCGGGTAGTCGTCGTTGCCAGAGCTCACCGAAAGGGGCGGGATCGCATAGTCATTGACCAGCACCGTGCCGCCCGGACGCAGCATTTCGATGTGCCGCAGGGCTTCCAGCTTCTCAAAAGCGAGGAAAAAGTCCGCCTCGCCCAGCCCAATCAAGGGGGAATAGACCTTATCCGCCCAGCGCACCTGGCTGGTCACGCTGCCCCCGCGCTGTGCCATGCCATGCACTTCGGATTTCTTCACGTCATGACCGATGGACAAACCGACAGCAGCCAATATATCACTGGCAAGGATAGTGCCCTGGCCGCCTACCCCAGCAAGGAGGAAATTGATCGGAGTCTGCTCTGTGGATCGCTCGCTCATTGTTGCTGCTCCTTGTTCTCAATCAGTTGATGACGGAAAAGGATTGCCCGACGTGTACATACCTGAGCACAAATTTCGCAACCGGTGCATAGCAGTGGGTCAATGCGCGCCTTTGGACGGCCCGTCTTGGCATCCAGCTCGCCGCTCTTGACCACCGCGGGGCAGCCTATGCGAAAACAAAGTCCACAGCCATTACAGCGCTCAGCGTTCACTTGCAAGGGCATCCACTGTTTTCTTGCTTCAGGCATCAGCGCGCACTCGCGTCGAGCAACGATCAAGGCAGGTTCATCAGCCTCTAAGCAGTCCTTGAGCGCTGCCTCTACTGCCTTTAGATCGTAGGCATCCACCGTGTGAACGCGCTGAATGCCCATAGCGTGGGCCAACGCTTCAAATTCTACCTGCACCGTCTCCCTTCCTTGCAGTGTGCGTCCTGTACCTGGATGCTGTTGATGGCCGGTCATAGCTGTGGTGCGATTGTCGAGAATAATGGTGGTGACATTACTGCGGTTGTAAGCCACGTTGAGCAAGGCAGGCATGCCCGTGTGGAAAAAGGTGGAATCGCCTAGAGCAGCGATATTGCGCTGGGCAATGCCAGCTTTCGCCACGCCATGCGCTACGCCAATGCTTGCCCCCATGCAACCGCACGTATGCAGCGCACCCAGCGGTGGTTGAAAAGCCAAGGTATAGCAGCCAATGTCCCCGTTCACCACTAATCCAAGCTTCTTCGCCACATAGAGCGTGCCACGATGCGGGCATCCCGGACATAAAATAGGAGGGCGAGATGGCAGCGGCCCTTTCTCTGGCGTGACAACCGGGACACGCGCAGAAGGAGGCAACAATCCTGCTTTGATGGCACACTCGCGCACCACCTGCTGATCCAACTCACCGCAAATGGGGAAAATGCTCTTCCCCTCCACTGCTATGCCTAACAAACGAATCTCTTCCTCGAGGAATGGATCCAACTCTTCGATCACGATGAGGCGTTCCACCTGAGAAGCAAACTCGCGCAGCATCTTGGCCGGCACGGGGTAGGTCATGCCTAACTTGAGCATCGAGGCTTCTGGGAAGACCTCGCGCGCGTACTGGTAGGCCACGCCATTGGATACAATGCCCAATGCACGGTCCTTGAGTTCCATACGGTTGTAGGGAAATGTCTCAGCGAATTGGGCCAGCTTGGTAACCCGCTCTTCGATCACCGGATGGCGACGTCGTGCGTTGCCAGGCACCATGACGTACTTGGTCGTGTCAATACGGTAAGGTGGCTTTTCCGTACGTGCTGGAGGGCGTACGCCCTGCAATTCCACCAAGCTGCTGGAATGGGAGATGCGGGTGGTCAGGCGCAACATCACCGGCGTGTCGAATTGTTCGCTGATGTCCAAGGCAACGCCTACCAAATCATGGGCTTCCTGGCTATCGCTTGGTTCCAGGCAGGGTATGCGGGCAAATTTGGCATAACGGCGGTTATCCTGTTCGTTCTGCGAGCTGTGCATGAAAGGGTCATCGGCGTTGACGATGACCAAGCCAGCTTCCAGCCCAGTCATAGAAGCATAGAAGAAGCTATCCGCTGCCACGTTCAGTCCGACATGCTTCATCACCGCCATGGCACGGCTGCCGGCATAAGCAGCCCCCACTGCTACGTCGAGTGCGACCTTTTCATTGGGGGACCACTCTGCATATACATCGGGCATCGGCGCAAAGGTCTCCAGGATTTCAGTACTGGGTGTGCCAGGATAGGCAGCCGCCACGTGCACCCCGCTTTCCCATGCCCCCCAGGCTACAGCTTCATTGCCTGACAAGAACCTCTTCAATGCTCGACCTCCTTTGGTATCATTTGCTTACGAGCAGGCCATTCTCCTCCAGTGCCTGCAATACACTCTGAGCAACAAGGCGCTCACCAGCCGCTGTCAGGTGCACGCCATCTTCCGCCAGCAATGAGAGCTGTTCCGACTGATAGTTGCTGAAGATGCTGTGCAAATCCAGCAGGCAAACACCATGCTTTGCTGCGGTCTCTCGGATAATGCGATTGTATTCCTCATAAATGGACAATTGACGTTGATGCTGGACCGCGTCCAGGTAGGCATCGAATGCCTCCGTCACAGGAGTGGTCGTCATAAGGAACAGCGCAGTGCAACCATTTTGCTTTATTCCTTCTATCAGGCGCTCTTGGGCTATGGCAAACCCCTCACGCGAGACCCGTGGCTGGGGTTCACCCTCCATACGCACTTCTGGCAATCGCTCACGCCAGCCCAGCCGCAGCAGCAGGCGCCGGGTTCGGGCGCGAAGAGTCAGCCAAAGATGGCTACGCTGCAAAAGCGCCGCCACTCGTCCCCGCCATCCAGGACTGCCGCGCATCTGGCGTTCGCGAATCGGGTCCAGCGGCCAATAGCCCAACCGCCCATCGTTCAAGCCAAAAGCAATAAGGACGACATGTGGCTTGTACCATAGCACGTCGCGCTCCAGACGAGCCAGTCCTTGTACTGCGGTATGGCCCCGAACGCCGGAATTGATCACCACGACATCGAGGTTGGCATGCCTTTGCCTCAGCAAATCAGCCAGCACAGCGGGATAAGTTTGAGCATAAGGCAGGTCTTCGCCATACGTAATGGAATCCCCCAGGCAAACGATGCGATATTTGTCCTTGATCTCATCCCAGGTCAATGCGCGGGTTTCCTCGCGCAAGTCTATAGGGAGCCTCTGCCTTAACGTCTGCTGGTGGTACACACGAAGCAGAAGTTCACCGGCGAGGAGCACTAGAAGCACACAAAAGATGGCCATACACCTGGACATTATACTCACTCTACCCTCTTTTGACAAAGCCCTTGCAAAGAGCAGGCTCTATCAACGCTTCCCTGACCGCACCTGGCAATGCTGTCCATCTGCAATCACCTCCATGGTTCCTACTTGATCCGTGCGCAGGACCTGTATCCCCGCATGATCTAGGCACGACAAGGTCGTCTCTGCGGGATGACCAAAGCGGTTATCCGCTCCTACAGAGATAATTGCGATGTCAGGATGGATCGTAGCCAACAAAGCCTCGTTGATGGCCTGGTCGCTGCCGTGGTGAGGAACCTTAAGCACAGTGCAGTCCAATGACCACCCTGCATCCTGCAAAGCAAGCAGATGGTCAGCCTCCAGATCGCCCGTGAACAGAAAGGATATCTCTTGCCAGGCTAGGCGAGCGACAAGTGATGTCTGGTCGAGCTTATCGGCATCTCCATTGATAGGAGGCAATACCTCCATGGTTAGACCATCGCCCAGGTCTACTTGCATGGCCTGTTCGACCGTCATCACTGGGATATCCTTTTCTAGGAGGAGCTGCTGCCATTGCTCACACAGTGGCGAATTGCAAGTAGCAGTGCTGATCAACACCTGTCTGACCTGGTACCTTTCCACCACGGGTAGCAGCCCGTACAGATGGTCATCATGCGGGTGTGAAAGCAGGATAAGGTCTATCCGTCGGTCCCAGAAGGGCAATCGCCGTCCAAAAGCTGCAAGCAGCGCAGCGGGACTGGGGCCACCGTCTATCAGCAGGCGGTTGCCCGTTGGCGTTTGCACCAGGATGGCATCACCCTGGCCCACATCCAAGAACACCACGTGGAGTTTGCCATCAGGCAAATGGGCTACTTCCATCCACACTAGAATAGCGACAATGGCCAGGGCCGAGGCAGTCAGTTTGCGTGTCAACCCTTGGTGCAGCAGACGCCTCAGTACTGCCTTTACCGAAGCAAAGAGATTTGTTGCTGGCCTCAAACTGAGGAGAAGCAAAATGGCGTAGTAAGCCAAATAAACCGCAGGATTGACCTGACTTATCGTCCCAGAAATGTGCACCCACTGGGCCATGATCTCCACGACACGGATGGTGTAAGTCAAGAATAACCATGCTGCCCAGCCAAGCCATCTTCCCATAGGTAGCGACAACAGCCCGGCTATGGCAGCAGTGCTGCCGAGGTACATGATAGCAGGCTGCACTGGCAGGATAAGCAGGTTGGCAATCAAACTGAGCGGTGAGAACTGCTGGAAGTGATACATGAGCAGGGGCAAGGTCGTAATCATCGCGGCCAATGTGACCAACAGAGTGTCGTTGAGCAGCCGCGTTACCTGCTGGGCAGTTTCCACAGGGACAAACCGACAGAGTGCGTTTTCAAGCCCTCTTTGGAGCTTTTCAGCGTACACAATCAAGCCCAAGGTGGCGGCGAAAGAGAGCTGAAAAGCAACGTCCCACAAGAGAAATGGCTGCCATGCCGTCATCAACCAGGCTGCAGCGAACAGGCTCGTCAGGGCATGGCTTGGCCGTCCGACGATCAAAGCCAATGCTGCCAGGCCACCCATGATCGCCGCGCGCACCACTGGGGGATCAGCGCCGACCAGAACAGCATAAAGTGCAATCGCGCCTACTGCTATGAACAACGCCACATAGCGCGGCAGCATGCGGGTAAATACTTTGACCAATGCCGCGGAGATGATGGCAATATTGAACCCAGAGATAGCAATAATGTGCGCCGTGCCGGTAGCCTGGAACTTGTCCAGCAAAGAACGCGGGATGCCCTCATCACTGCCAAGCAAAATGCCAATCAGCAAAGACGCCTCTGGCTCAGGAAGAATGCTCGCGATAACGCTTTGCGTGCGCCGCTTTATGGCATAGAGCACAGCCGGCAGGCGCTTGCCTCGATCGCGTGCTAGGAGCGTGATGTGAGGATAGCTGAGCAGCGAATGGATGCCCTTTCTGGCCAGGTAGGTGCGGTAGGAGAAACCATCGGAATCGCTTGGCGTCTGGAGCTTGCCTTGGATCTCTAGTTCGTCGCCATAACGATACGTCTTATAGCTATGGATCTGCACTAGGACCTGATCCTGCATAGGCATCCACAAATCACCAGCCTTGAGCCTGGATACTGAGACTTGCAGCCTAGTTGAACGGTCACGGGCCACCGGCTCATTTACAACAATGCCCTGCAGCACGACCTTTTCACCTTCATTGTAGGCAGCCAGTGGTCCAGGTACCAGGGTGGGACGTGCCAGATCATAGCGCCAAATGCCCAGCAGTAGGATCAAGAAATAGATGCTGGCGAGCTGTATCGCTCTGGTTTGCGAAAGCTGCACACGGATTTGCCTGCGCAGAATAAAAAAGACCGCGAGGCATGCCCCGGCTGCCACTGCAATGCCCCACACGGGAGGGTGAATAAGAGAACTGAGATAAATACCCAGCAGCCAGGCACAGGCAAGGTAGAAAAGGGTCATCACGCCTCACAGGGTCCTTTGCTGGCTTGTTATTCTATCAGGCCTTCCTTACTTTGGCAAACGACAACGTCATCTTTTATGGTACTGCCAGCCGACTGAACGAGTTCTTACGAATATAAGAAGCAGGTTTTGGGTTTCTGTGTACTTGTACAGTATAATCAAGCCGCCAGGGCGGGTTACGAAGAGGCACGCCTGGCTATGAGAAAGAAGCTAGCAATCAAAGTTGAGGTAGGCGTGGAAACGGGCTGCTCTTCGACTTTCCTTATCAGGGATAACAATTAATGCCATATTACTACGCTCTGAGCATTCTTCTCTCTGCTTTTCTCCTCTTTCTGGTTCAGCCTATGATCGGAAAGGTTATTCTGCCCTGGTTTGGTGGCACGCCAACAGTATGGCCTACGGTGTTGCTTTTCTTTCAGGTCGTTTTGACCGGCGGCTATGCCTACGCCTATTGGCTGCTGGGACGACCGCGTAACCGCTTGCAAAGCATGATACACCTGCTTCTGCTGTGCTTGTCACTTGGCCTATTACTGGTTACGACGCTGGTTTGGACTTCTCCCCTTACCCCAGATGCCAGTTGGCGTCTGCAAGGCAATGCTCAGCCTATCCTGGGAATCCTGAAAGTTCTGGCGGTTTCAGTAGGTATCCCCTATTTTCTGCTTTCATCCAACAGCACTCTGATGCAGGGATGGTTCAGCAACGAGTATCGCGATCGAATTCCCTATCGCTTGTATGTACTGTCGAATCTCGGGTCGCTCCTGGCCCTGATCAGTTATCCCATCCTTTTGAACCCCATCTGACTATCCGAGCGCAAGCCTGGCTCTGGTCAGCAGGGTATGTCGGCTTTGTGCTCAGCGCAGCCTATATGGCATGGAGAACCTATCACCGGGTACCAGACATAGTGGCGCAGAAGGATAAGAGCGCTTATCCCGCTGCGGAGACGCGACCTGGCATAGGGTCCACATCCTTTGGATTGGCTTGGCCGCTTGAGCCTCGACTTTGCTGATTTCTGTGACCAGCCAGATTACACAGGAAGTGGCGGTTATCCCCCTCTTATGGATTTTGCCACTGACGATCTACTTACTGAGCTTTATCCTTGCATTTTCAGGAGGACGTTGGTATTCCCGTCGACTATATGGGATTGCCTTCTTTATCCTCAGCTTTGTCAGCCTGTGGATGCTCGTGAAATGGCCCCCATTCAGCATGATGACCCAGATCACTCTTTACGCACTGCTCTTGTTCGTCAGCTGTATGATCTGCCTCGGTGAGTTATTCAGGTTGCGACCACATGCGCGTTTCTTACCCCCGTTCTATCTAATGATTGCTATTGGGAGCGCGATAGGCGGAATTTACGTGAACTTACTTGCGCCGTATCTATTCGCCACCGGATTTTGGGAACTGCAATGGGGGTTGGTCGCTTGCGGGGTACTTCTCGTGATTGTCATGCAAACCGATCACGCGCCGGCACGTGCCAAACCACCAAGCAGAGCACAACGCAGACGGGCAGATAAATCCCAGCGGGCAGGCAGTCCACGGCGCTGGAGTTTGCGGTCAGTCGTCGCGGTCACTTCTCTGCTTATTGTAGTTCTGGTCGGCTTGATTGTCCTCATCATGCGTGCAATTTCGTCAGATGCGCTATTGGCAATGCGCAGTTTCTACGGCGTATCGCGGGTCTGGGAGATTAATGCGGAACATCCAGAACTGCATGCCTACCAACTCACCCATGGCAAGACTGTGCACGGCTTTCAGTTTGAGAATGAAGACTTACGCGATAGGCCAACAACGTTCCATGCTGAGAGCAGTGGGATTGGACTGGCGATCTCGAATCATCCGACTCGCCCTGGGAATTTGCGCATCGGCGCCCTTGGACTGGGCATCGGTGTCATCACCAGCTATGGGCAACCAGGGGATATCTTCCGTTTCTATGAGATTAACCCAGATGTCATTCGCATTGCGCAAGGCAAAGGAGGTTATTTCTCGTTTCTGGCAGACTCGCAAGCGCACATTGACATTATCCCAGGAGACGCACGTGTTTCACTGGAACGCGAATTGGTGGATGGCGGTTCACAGAATTTTGATCTGTTGGTTCTGGATGCGTTCAGCGGCGATGCTGTACCACTGCACCTGCTCACGAAAGAAGCCTTTGTGACCTATTTGAAGCACCTCAAGCAAGATGGTATTATGGCCATCCATGTTTCCAACCGTTACTTTAATCTCCATTGGGCGGTTTATCGAATGGCTGATGAGCTTGAGCACCGCTTTGATCGAGGACAAAGGTGATGGCATTCGTAGCTACGATTCTGTCTGGATGCTGCTTACGCACAAACAAGACTTTCTGGAACTGCCGGCTATTGCAGCGCGTATTTCACAACGCCCGCCCATCCCCACTAGCTTGCGCACATGGACGGATGACTTCAGCAACTTGTGGCAAGTCTTAAGGTAGTTCTGTTGATTGAATTCCCCGCAATATTCAAGGCATGCTTGGCACAGTAGCGCCTCTTATAATCTAGATTTCCGTGTAAGGCTCAGACACTAAAAGTTCACCCACTCTACAACCTACTCCATCAAATCTCCACAACTTCATGTTATGATTGATCAGAGGTGGACCAATTTGCATCTAGGTCACGCCAAATGCATTGCATTCACTGGCGGAACATAAAACAACTGCAATCCAGCGATATTAAAGGCTTGGGCATGAGGAGGATTTGTGATTAATATCCAAGAAATAACCAAAGTCTACAAATTGGGCAAGGTGGAAGTACACGCTCTGCGAGGCGTCTCTCTGCAGGTAGAAGCAGGGGAGATGGTAGCGATTATGGGTCCTTCCGGCTCGGGCAAGTCCACCCTGATGAATATTATCGGCTGTCTGGACCAACCTACGTCAGGCACATATTACCTGGATGGCTTGGAGGTAGGCCGGCTGGGCGACGACCAACTGGCAGAAATCCGCAACCGCAAAGTTGGTTTTGTCTTCCAAACCTACAACTTGCTACCCCGCACCACAGCCCTAGTCAACGTGGAATTGCCCTTGATTTACGCTGGAACCGCAAAGCGGAGGCAGCGAGCTCTAGAAGCTCTAGAGGCTGTAGGCTTGGCTGAGCGGGCCCATCACCACCCAAACGAGTTGTCAGGCGGTGAGCAACAGCGAGTTGCCATTGCGCGCGCTCTGGTCAACGATCCAGAGATCATCCTGGCTGATGAGCCCACTGGTAACTTGGATTCAAAGGCAGGTGCGGAAATCCTGGACATCTTTGAGACCTTGAACCGCGAACGTGGGATCACCGTGGTGATCGTTACCCACGATCCCGAGATAGGTGCACGCGCTCAACGCATCATCCGCTTGCGAGATGGAAAGATCGTCGCGGATTAGCTGAGAGATGAAACGCGCCAACTGAAGAGTGCAAACCAACCCTTTAGCTGGATTTAATCCGAGTACTACATACTCAATTCAGGAGGGAATGGCATGATGAAGAAAGTCGCAATGGCCTTGATCGTAGTGCTAGTTTTGGCTGCGGTGGGTGGCGGTGCTTTCTACGCTGGAACCAAGGTTGGAGAAAACCGCGTGATCCAGAACCCGGCACGCTTCTTTCAACAGCGGATGCGGGGAGAAGGTGGTCAATTCTTTGCTCCGTCCCAGACTCCACAACCTGGGCAAAGAATCACTCAAGGGACAGAGGGTGGCATCGCGGGCACCATCGAGGAGATCCAAGGCACCACTGTGCTCCTCAACACCGGACAGGAAACGATCCGTGTACAAACTACCGATACTACCCTGATTGAGAAATTCATGTCCGTCACTGTAGGTGACCTGAAGGTTGGTGAACGGGTGGTAGTTATGGGCACAAAGAACGATGATGGCTCTTATACCGCCCGCTCCATCCAGTCCATGCGCGCATTCCCATCTACGCCCTCCGGACAATAATAAGCGAGGTAAGAAAATGCAATCTTTCAAGCGTGTGTTCAAGTGGGGTTTGGCTGTAGTCCTAATTGGGATATTGGTTCTGGTGGGATTGCGGTTGAGGCGAGGCCAGAGCCAAGCGACAAGCTATACCCAAGTGGTCACGGTCGAACGAGGCAGCCTGGTAGCAGCCATCACTCCCACAGGTGAGGTCACTGCCAGACGCCAGGCGCAATTGAGTTTCGACGTTAGCCGTATTCCTCTGATTGAGTTGAATGTCACGCCAGGCCAAGAGGTGCGGGAAGGAACCGCCCTGGCGCGCATTGACTCCTCCTCGCTGCAGCGGGCAGTGGATCAGGCGAAGGCGGATTTGCTTTCGGCTGAGGAGGCACTGGAGAAAGCCAAGAACCCCTACACAGAATTAGACCGGCAGAAAGCTGAACTGGATGTGGCCTTAGCAGAAGCTGCCTTGCTGGAGGCCAAACGGGCTACCGCAGGAGAAGCTATACAAGAGGCAGAACGTGCACTGCAACAGACCAAGGGCAAGCTCGCCGCTTTGCAAAACGATCTTTCGACCCAAGAGCAGCTTGAGCGCCTACAGTGGCTGGCCAATGTTGCCGAGGTAGAGCACGGTAAATTATTGGAAGGTCCCATTACCACTGAGGAGGGCAAAGATCGCGAGGTCTTGGCCTACAACCGCATGATGGATGCCAAAGACAACCTTGAGACAGCCAAAGCCCGAGCAGCTCTGGATCTGCTGAATGCACAGAATCAGGTTGCCCAAGCCGAGGAGACGTTGGAACAGCTAAAGGCTGGTCTGGCCCAGGCTCAAGTGCGCAACAAAATCGCGCAAGCCGAGTACAACCTCGCCAAAGCTAAGGATACCCTGGCCAACATCCTCGCCGGCCCAGACCCCAAAACACTGCAACTGGCCCAGGCGCGCTACGACGCCGCCAAAGCCACCCTCGAAAAAGCCCAAGCCGCTCTCGAGGCCGCTACCATGATCGCTCCCTTCGATGGCACAGTCATCTCCGTTGGCGCTGAGGTTGGCGATCTGGTCTCCTCCAACACCACCATCGTAACCCTGGCCGATCTGTCCAATCTGCGCGTCATTGCCACGGTGGACGAGACGGACATCAGCAAAGTCGAAGTGGGTCAGCAGGCAGAAATCACCTTCGATGCCTTTCCGGGGCGCAAGTTTCGTGGCGTAGTGTTGGAGGTGCCTTTGGAGGGGCAGCTTGTACAGAACGTAGTGAGCTACAAGGTGCCGGTGAGTCTGGAGGGAGTGGAAGGAGTGTCACTGCGGCCGGGGATGACTGCGAATGTGAAGATCATCGTGGGGAGGCGTGAGAATGCGTTGTTGATCCCGGTGTTGGCGTTGCGCCAAGGGGAGGATGGCTACGTGGTGATGGTGCGGGATGCGGATGGCACGGCCATGGCGACGCGGGTGGAGGTTGGGTTGAGCGATGGGACGTATGTGGAGGTACTGCGTGGGCTGAACGAGGGAGATCGTGTGGTCATTGAATACCAGACTTCCACGCAACAGACCGGTACCTTCCGTGGCTTCGGTCAGATGATCCCTGGCGGTGGAGTAGTTATTAGGGAGATGAGGCCATGAACGTGGCGGAGGCGGAGGGCTGCCGCCAGAACTACCTGCGACGAGACCATAGGATAGTAGGAGGTCAGGCATGAAACATAGGAGATTTTGGGTGATCGTAGGAGTTATCGCCCTGGCCGGAGCTGTGGTGCTGGTGCTGCGCATGCGCAGCAATGCTGCTCGGGCAACTAGCTACACACAAGTGGTCGCGGTCGAGCGAGGCAGCCTGGTAGCAGCCATCACTCCTACGGGTGAGGTTATCGCCAGACGTCAAGCGCAACTGAGCTTCGATGTCAGCCAGATTCCCTTGATTGAGCTGAACGTTGCACCTGGTCAGGAAGTGCGGCAAGGAACCGTCCTGGCACGCATTGACCCCTCCTCGCTGCAGAGGGCAGTGGATCAGGCGAAGGCGGATTTGCTTTCGGCTGAGGAGGCACTGGAGAAAGCCAAGAACCCCTACACAGAATTAGACCGACAGAAAGCCGAACTGGAGGTGGCCTTAGCAGAAGCTGCCCTGCTGGAAGCAAAACAATCTACTGTAGAGAAAACTTTGCAGCAGGCTGAGCTCGACTTGGAAAGCGCCCGATTGAATTTGCTTATTACCCAGCATAGTTCGACGGTGGGCAAGACAGTACGCGATCTGGAATACACAGTAGCCTGGTATGAGCGTAAATTACGAGACCTCGAAGCACAGCGTCAGCAGGGCAAAGTCGAGCAGGCAGCAGTTGACGAAGCAGCAGAGGCGCTGGCTAAAGCAAGGGCTAAGTTGGAGGCAGCCCGGGCCAATGCCAACGCTGCCCTGACTGCTGCTGAGGACAAGGTTAAGAAAGCCGAGGAGACGTTGGAGCAGTTAAAGGCTGGTCTGGCCCAAGCTCAAGTGCGCAACAAGATCGCTCAAGCCGAGTACAACCTCGCCAAAGCCAAGGATACCCTGGCCAACATCCTTGCCGGACCAGACCCCAAAACACTGCAACTGGCCCAGGCGCGCTACGACGCCGCCAAAGCCACCCTCGAAAAAGCCCAAGCCGCTCTCGAGGCCGCTACCATGATCGCTCCCTTCGATGGCACAGTCATCTCCGTTGGTGCTGAGATCGGCGATCTGGTCTCCTCCAACACCATCATCGTGACCCTGGCAGACCTGTCCAATCTGCGCGTCATTGCCACGGTGGATGAGACAGATATCAGCAAAGTCGAAGTGGGTCAGGAGGCAGAAATCACCTTCGATGCCTTTCCGGGGCGCAAGTTTCGTGGCGTAGTGTTGGAGGTGCCTTTGGAGGGGCAGCTGATACAGAACGTGGTGAGCTACAAGGTGCCGGTGAGTCTGGAGGGAGTGGAAGGAGTGTCACTGCGGCCAGGGATGACTGCGAATGTGAAGATTATCGTGGGGAGGCGTGAGAACGCGTTGTTGCTCCCAGTGTTGGCATTGCAACAGGGGGAGGATGGCTACGTGGTGATGGTGCGGGATGCCGATGGCACGGTCATGGCGACGCGGGTGGAGGTTGGGTTGAGCGATGGGACGTATGTGGAGGTACTGCGTGGGCTGAACGAGGGAGATCGTGTGGTCATTGAATACCAGACTTCCACGCAACAGACCGGTACCTTCCGTGGCTTCGGTCAGATGATCCCTGGCGGTGGAGTAGTTATTAGGGAGATGAGGCCGTGAACGTGATTGAAAGCGTGCGTATAGCGCTGCGCTCTTTGGCAGCCAATAAACTACGTGCTGGGCTAACCATGCTGGGCATCATCATCGGCGTAGGAGCGGTGATCGCTCTAGTAGCAGTCGGCGCTGGAGCCCAAGCCCAGGTGCTGGAACGGTTTCAAAGTCTGGGTTCCAACTTGCTCGTCGTTTCTCCGGCGAGGATGGTCTTCCGTGGTGTTGCCATGACCACCACAGCTCCCAGTCTGACCAATGACGATGTGGAGTCTATCGCGCGATTGGCGACTTCTATAGCTGCTATCGCGCCTGAGTATTCCACCCGCGCTCAAGTGGTTTATGGCAGCAAGAACACGCAAACCACTATCCTAGGGGTCACGCCAGAATACCGTCCGGTGCGCAACTGGCAGGTAGAACGAGGGCGTTTTATTGACGAGTTGGATCTTAGCACGCAGGCCAAGGTGGCGGTATTGGGGTCCTCGGTGGTCGAGGACCTCTTTGGAGGCACGCTCATTGATCCCTTGGGCAAGACAATCAAAATCAACCGCCAGAACTACGAAATTGTGGGTATTCTGGTCAGCAAGGGAGCCGGCATGGACGACCAGCTTTTCATCCCTCTGAGCACGGCTCAACTCAAATTTGGTGGAGCAGGCAACAGAACCTTGAGCTCCATCAACGTGCAAGCCGTCTCGGCAGATAAAATGGATTTGGCTCAAGCAGAGCTGACTGCCATTCTACGGGCTAGCCATGGATTAACAGCCAGCCAATCTAACGACTTTATCATCCAAAACCAAGCGCAGATCGTGGAAATGGTGCAGGAAACATCGCAGACCTTTACGGTGCTTTTGGCCAGTATCGCTGCTATCTCCCTGGTAGTGGGGGGCATTGGCATCATGAACATTATGCTAGTCTCGGTTACAGAACGAACGCGTGAGATTGGTATTCGCAAGGCAGTAGGAGCCAAGCGGCGGGACATTTTGACCCAATTCCTGGTTGAGGCAGTGATACTCAGCCTAGTGGGAGGTATTGTCGGTGTCCTAACTGGCTATGGTGCGGCACGGGTTGTGACTCCACTGCTGGGAGGTACTCGGGCCCTTGTTACCCCTGGAAGCGTGGTCATGGCCCTAAGTGTGTCCATTGCCGTTGGCCTGTTTTTCGGCATCTACCCAGCCAGTCGCGCTGCTGCTCTCAACCCCATTGAGGCGTTGAGGTATGAGTGATCCATTTATCTTTTCATATGTTCTCCAATCTATCTCCATAACTTCTACATAAGTGGCTACTATAATAGCGATAGAAAAATGGAGTGGAATCTATCCACTCTACCAAAAAGGAAGGAGGTTACTATGAGGAAATTTTGGAAGTTTGCGGGCATCGCCGCATTGGTCGTGATCCTTGGAATGACTGCTGTCGGCGTCGTTGCCCTCGCTCAGGAGGGTTCCACAGAGACGTCAGGCTGGAACTTCCGGCAAAAGATGCACGAAGCCATTGCCAGCATCCTGGGCATCAGCGTTGAGAAATACGATGCAGCCGTTGAGTCAGCCAAGGAGCAGGTACTGAAGCAGGCAGTTGAGGATGGCTGGCTGACCCAGCAGCAAGCTGACATGCTCAAGGAACGTTTCGAAATGGAGTGGAAAGGTCCGTGGATAGGCAAGCGCTTTGGCTTCTGGGGCGGCCGGGGATGCGGTGGGATAGCCGGGACATCGCTCCTCTCCATCGCTGCTGACAAACTGGATATGTCGCTGGATGACCTGATTGAAGAATTCAAGCAGGGAAAGAGCATTAGCGATGTGGCTAAGGAGAAGGGGATAGATCCGCAAACCATCGCCGATGAATACCTAGCTAAGTACAAAGGGAAACTGGACGAGGCAGTGAAGGATGAACGCATCACTCAGAAGCAAGCTGACCTGATGTTAAGTCAGATGAAGGAAGCAGTAGCGGAGCAGTTGGATGCTGCTTGTGGTGGCTGCTGGGTCGGTGGTTTCATGGAGCGAGGCGGACGCGGCCGGTTTGGCGGCTTTCCCGGTAGAGGCTTCCCCGGCTGGGGCGAGTTCTAACCCAAAGCTTGTGGAAGTCTCACTTCAATGAGGGGCGAACCGACCGCAGGTTGGTTCGCCCCTCATTATCTGTCTAGAGCGAATGATGCTCAAATCTCTTGACCCTAATCTGTAGTAGAGAGCGCTGTTTATCTGAGCAAGTAGGAGGAATATAACAATGAATAAAATATCGCGAGGATATCAGAGCCTGATTGTCGCTCTTGTCCTGTTGTTTATGGTGGTTGGTTGTAGCCTGCCACGTGCTACAGCAGGGGCAACGGACGTGCCAGTTGCTGCTTTGCCTACTGCCACGCTCGACGTGCCAGTATCGCACTCCTCAGACGAGCAAGCGGCGACGGATGCATCAGCGGCACCACTTGCTGCCTTGCCTACTGCCACAACTGCTGTACCAGTGCCACTTGCCTTGGACGTATTAACAGCAGCTAAAGCCTTGCAGATGCAGTTCATCAGTGTATATGAATTAGCCGCGCCGGCAGTTGTCAATATCACCACACGCACCTATGCCTATGACTGGTTCATGCAGCCCATCCCACAGGAAGGAACCGGCTCGGGCTTTGTCTATGACAGTGATGGTCACATCGTCACCAACTACCATGTAGTTGAGAACGCGCAGGAACTCCTCGTTACCCTCGCTGGAGGGGGAACGTACGAGGCTAAGATCGTGGGGGTGGATCCGACCAATGATCTGGCTGTGATCCGCATAGAGGCTGGTGCAGACCTACCTAAACCACTTATCTTGGGCAATTCAGATCAACTGCGGGTGGGGCAAATTGTCCTCGCCATCGGGAATCCTTTCGGTTTGCAACAGACGCTGACTACAGGGATAATCAGCGCCTTGGGACGGGTGATCCAAAGCCCTGAAGACAATCGCTTTATCGGTGAAGCGATTCAAACTGATGCAGCGATCAACCCTGGGAATTCCGGCGGGCCATTGCTCGACCTGGATGGGTATGTCATCGGCGTAAACTCGCAAATCATCAGTACTAGTGGAGCCTCGGCAGGAGTGGGCTTCGCAATCCCGGTGAATACCGTGCAGCGCGTCGTACCCAAACTCATTTCCCAGGGATATTACCCCCATCCCTGGCTGGGTGTGGAGTTGTTGTCCCTGACCTCCTCAACTGCCAGAATGCTGCGCGAGGCAGGCATGAAATTGCCCGTGGACGCTGGGTTGTTGGTCATCAAGGTAGTGAGCGGTGGACCAGCCGACAATGCAGGAATACGGGGGAGTAGCCGCACCGTTCGTCTGGGTCGTTATCAGGTACCACTAGATGGCGATGTCATTGTGGCAATCAACGGACAGTCGGTCCATAACTTCCAAGATCTGACCGTTTACCTGGAGACCAAAACCACCATCGGTGATACGGTAAGAGTGACCATTCTCCGAGATGGGCAGGAGCGCATAATCGAGGTGCGGGTGGGAGAACAACCTCGAACCTCCTGATGCACTAAATGAACAGAACGAACTTCCGCTGTTGGTATGAGCTTTTGTCACTTCATTGGTATAATAAACCAAAGAACCAGGCCGCAAGGAGAGTTAACGGATGCCCCAACGGATTCTGGTAGTGGATGATGATCCACAGATTGTGCGGTTGCTGCGCGCTTACTTGGAAAAAGAGGGATTCCAAGTTTTCGTCGCCTATGATGGAAACATGGCGTTGCACATCATTCGCAGCGAGCGCCCTGATCTGGTGCTCTTGGATCTGATGCTTCCCAATCGCGATGGCTGGGGAGTGACTCGCGTGGTGCGCGGCGATGCCAACCTGGCGGCTATACCAATCATCATGCTTACTGCCCGTGTTGAAGATGGAGACAAGATTCTCGGTCTGGAACTAGGTGCCGATGACTATGTAACCAAGCCGTTCAATCCGCGCGAAGTGATCGCTCGCGTGCGCGCGGTGTTGCGCCGCGCTCAGGGAGAACCATTCCTCCCTAAAGTGATCCAAACCGGGCCACTGCGCATTGACATAGACCGTCACGAAGTACTGCTAAATGGCCGTCCCATGCACCTAACTCCTACGGAATTCAACCTGCTGCGAGCGTTAGCGGAACACCCTGGCCATGCCTTGACCCGCCTGGAGTTGATTGAGAAAGGTCTGGGCTATAGCTATGAGGGGCTGGATCGCACTGTAGACAGCCATATCAAGAACTTGCGCCGTAAGTTGGACGAGGTAGGTGGCCATGGCATGGGAACAGCATTGATCGAGACAGTATTCGGTGTGGGCTACCGCCTGCATTCGGAACCACGTCAGATGAAGGAAGGATGATTATGAACCGCCTGTGGGTGCGATTGACCCTGGCTTTTACCCTAATTACTCTGCTTACCTTGGGTGTCGTTGCCGTGCTGGCGAATACGCGCGTTGGAGAGGCCTTCCGCTTTTACCTATCTTACCGAGATCCATGGCGATATGAACCCTTAGTGCAAGCTTTAGCCCTCTACTATCAGACTCACGGCACCTGGCAAGGAGTTGAGGTACTGCTGGAGCGCTGGCAGGAAGTGGAAACCATCCTGCAGCAAATGCCAGGCATGTCCCAGCCCATGATGGGAAGGATGCGCAGCATGACCTTTGCTGGGGGCAGCCGAGTACAACTTGTCCTAACGGATGCCAACGGCCGCGTTTTGTATAGCCGCATGCAGCGGCATCCCGGCCGGCAGTTGACCCCTGATGAGGCAGCTGCAGCGATTGATATCGAAGTAGACAGTAGAGTAGTTGGCCGTTTGGTAGTTGCGTTGCCCATCCAATCCGCCATCCTCGGTCCTATTGAACAACGCTTCTTCGAGCGCTTGCGCCAGCTCTTGCTGGCTGGAGCAGTTCTGGCAGGCATACTAGGGGTGTTATTAGGTGTAGCCTTTAGCCGTACCCTCTCCGCCCCTTTGCAGCGACTTGCAGTTGCGGCGCGTGCTGTTGCCAATCGTGATTTCAGTCAACGGGTGGAAGTAGGGGGCAGTACGGAGATAGCTGAGGTATCGCAGGCTTTCAATGAGATGGCTGCCGCGTTGGAGCAAGCCGAACAATTGCGCAAGAACCTCATGGCCGACGTAGCCCATGAACTACGTACTCCGTTGAGTGTGTTGCAGGGCAACTTGCAGGCCATCCTGGATGATGTGTATGCACTAGACAAGGCTGAGATTGCCAGTCTTTATGATCAAACACGCCTGCTCGCACGCCTGGTGGACGACTTGCGCGAGTTAGCCCTGGCCGATGCCGGAAAATTGCAGATGAATCTGGTTCCTACTGATGTGGGGAAAATATTGCTCAATACAAGCGAGTACCTAACCCCCGCTGCGGGGGCTCAAAAGGTAACGCTTACCGTACAGGTACCCGACGATTTGCCTCTCGTGCATGCCGACCCCGACCGAGTAGCTCAGGTATTGCATAACTTGTTGGTCAATGCCCTTCGGCATACACACGAAGGTGGCTCGATTGCGGTCAGCGCATCGACAACGGAGGAAGGCGTAGAAATTGCTGTGTCTGATACTGGTGAGGGCATTGCCCCTGAGGATTTACCCTTTGTTTTCGAGCGCTTCTGGCGCGCTGACCCCTCCCGTTCGCGCAATAAGCATTGGCCAGGAGGGAGTGGATTGGGACTTTCCATCGCCCAAAGCTTGGTCAAAGCCCACGGCGGTCGCATCTGGGCCGAGAGCACGCTAGGAAAAGGTTCAACCTTCCACTTCACGCTGCCCCTAGCCCAGAACGGGGCTGGCTAAAAGTTACTATCTCTGCAGCTGTTCATCATCCTAGCGCGCTTTGCTTCTCTGCAGATAATGTGCTATCCTAGAGTCGCATAGGACTCTATCTTGTCCGTTGCCCAAGGGTTATAACCATCACGACCGGGAAAGGATAGATACGATGCAGTACCGCAAATTCGGCAAACTGGAATGGAAAGTATCCGCATTGGGGTTTGGATGCATGCGCTTGCCTACCAAAAGCCAGAACCCGGCGGATATAGATGAACCAGAAGCAACCCGCATGATCCGTTATGCTATTGACCACGGTGTGAACTACATTGACACCGCCTATCCCTACCATGGTGGAGAGAGCGAGCCTCTGCTAGGTCGTGTGCTGCGGGATGGATACCGGCAAAAAGTGAAGTTAGCTACCAAGTTACCTTGTTGGCTGGTGCAGACCGCCGCCGATTTCGAGTGTTATTTGAACGAGCAGTTACGCAGGTTGCAAACCGATCGCATTGACTTCTATTTGCTGCACTCCCTGAACAAACAGGAATGGGTCAAAGTGCGCGACCTAGGAGTATTGGCATGGGCAGGGAAAGCGATTGCCGATGGACGCATTGGATACCTAGGCTTTTCCTTCCACGATGATTACTCTGTGTTCCAAGAAATTGTGGATGCGTATGACCACTGGACTTTCTGCCAGATACAATACAACTACATGGATATCGAACATCAGGCTGGGACCAAGGGTTTACACTATGCAGCCGCAAAAGGATTGGCAGTGGTGGTCATGGAACCCTTGCTCGGCGGCAGGTTGGCCAATCCCCCAGAGGCCGTGCAGCAAATTTGGGACAGTGCCCCCAAAAAGCGGACGCCAGCGGATTGGGCATTGCAGTGGCTGTGGAACCAACCTGAGGTATCCGTGGTACTTAGCGGGATGAGCACTATGCGACAGGTCAAAGAGAACCTGGTTAGCGCTGACCGTTCTGGGGTTGGCATATTAAGCCAGGAAGAACTGGACATCATCGCGCGCGTGCGTGCCAAGTACAACGAACTGTGTCCTATTCCCTGCACTGCGTGCGGTTATTGTATGCCATGTCCCAGTGGCGTGGACATTCCACGCGTTATTCGCCAATTCAATTACGGAGCAATGTATGGTGACGCGGAGGCAGCGCGGTCTGGTTACAAGGACATACCGGCACAATCCAGGGCGGATCAGTGCACGGAGTGCCAGCAATGTGAAGATCTTTGTCCGCAGCATATCCCCATAAGTCAATGGATGAAGCGCATTGATCAGGTATTGGCGCAGGGCCGCCCTTATGAGGAATGCATGCAATATTGACATCTAAAAACTTTAGAGAGGAGGCAAAGATGCAGAATGTAGCCGTCATGGGCAGTGGCACAATGGGCAGTGGCATTGCCTACGTTACCGCAAGAGCTGGCCTTTCTACTCGCCTGTATGATCCCATCCCTGAGCAATTAGCCAAGGCGCAGGCATACCATCGTAAGCTATTGGACCGAGAAGTAGAAAAGGGCCGTTTGGCGCAAGCCGAAGCAGAAGCAACGAGCGCACGTATCCTGTACACCGGCGATTTAGCGCAGGCTTTGTCCAAGGTGGATTTGGTGATCGAGGCTGCACCAGAGAATATCGAGTTGAAGAAGAAGTTGTTCCATGAGATGGAACAGCACGTGAGCGCTCAGGCCATTTTAGGCAGCAACACGAGCTCGCTGCCCATCACTGAGATCGCCACAGCCGTACAGAAGCGCGACCGTGTGATTGGCATTCACTTTTTCAACCCAGCGCCAGTCATGCAGCTTATCGAGATCATTCAGGCCGTTGAAACCAGCGAGGCTACCGTACAAGCGGTGGTTGAATTCGCTAAGAAGGTGGGTAAGGAGCCAGTGGTGGTGAAGGACTTTCCTGGCTTTGTGACTACCCGCGTGGGATTGATGCTGGTCTCTGAAGCCATCTTCGCTTTGCAGGAGGGCGTGGCTGAGCGCGACGCTCTGGACAAAGCGATGAAACTGGGCTACAACCTGCCTATGGGGCCGCTGGCACTTGCCGATTTGATTGGCCTTGACATTGTGCTGCATGTCCTCGATGCTCTGTATGCGAATTACAAAGATGACCGCTACCGTGCTCCTATCTTGCTGCGTAAGATGGTGCAAGCAGGGCATCTCGGACGCAAGACGGGCAAGGGTTTCTACGACTATCCGTCTTAACCCCAGCGGTGCAGAGAAGGATTTACCCATGTCCTATACCGATATCCTCTATGAGAAAAGCGAAGGCATTGCCACCATCACCATCAACCGGCCTCAAGTTCTCAACGCTTTTCGCACACAGACTATATTGGAAATGACCCAGGCTCTGGAGGATGCCAGCGCGGACCGTTCCATAGGAGTCATCGTGATTACTGGGGCTGGGGAGCGTGCTTTCTGCGTCGGCGGAGATATTACAGAGATGCGCGACCTGACACCCAATAGTGGGCGGCTCTTTCTGCGTCGCTTTACGGATTTGTTGTGGCGCATTCGACAAGCTCCAATGCCGGTCATCGCTGCAGTGCGCGGCTATTGCCTGGGCGGAGGCAACGAAATCAACGTAGCCTGCGATTTGACCTTGGCTGCGGCCAGTGCAATCTTTGGTCAGGTAGGGCCAACAGTGGGCAGTGCTCCCATTTTTGGCGGCACACAATTCTTGCCAGGTCTAGTCGGAGAAAAGCGCGCACGCGAGATCATCTTTCTCTGCCAACGCTACTCTGCGGTTGAAGCAGAACGGCTCGGCTGGTGTAACAAGGTGGTGCCAGATGCACAGTTCGAGGCGGAGCTCAAAGCCTGGACAGATCGCATCCTGGAACTCAGCCCACAAGCCCTGCGCGTATCCAAGCTCGCGCTTAATTACGCCAGCGATTGGCAATACGGTTCTTTCAACCTGGCAATCGAGATGCTATCGGCCATATACGGTACGGAAGAGTTTCATGAGGGAATGACCGCCTTTTTGGAGAAGCGCAAGCCCGATTTCAGTCGCTTCCGATACTGATCGTTCTCGTAAAGGCAAAGAACACATGGCTACGCCGGTATGGTTCGTCGAACTAATCAAAAGGGCCTTCCCCAAGCGTTTTACTGTAGCCCGGCTCACCCGATGGCCTTTGATTGGCAACTTGATGCAACACTGGCTCGCCGAGGGCGACGACCTGATTTATCTGACTCGTGACCAGGTGATCCCCATCCATCAAGCAGTGCAAACAGAGAGCATGGTGCTACCATCCCAAGTGGTGGATTATTTCATTGAAAAAGCGTCTTTCCACTGGATCATGAATTTCTGCATCTGCCGGGAAGCAGAAAAGTGCCAGAATTACCCCAGAGATCTGGGGTGTCTATTCCTTGGCGAGGCTGCTTCGCGCATCAATCCACGACTTGGACGGCGTGTGAGCAAAGAAGAAGCGCTCGAACACGTGCGCCGCTGTCGCGAAGCCGGGCTGGTGCACCTGATTGGCCGCAACAAACTGGATACTGTCTGGCTGGGCGTTGGGCCAGGCGACAAGCTATTGACGATCTGCAATTGCTGTCCTTGCTGCTGCCTGTGGCGTGTGCTGCCCTACGTAGCACCTGCGATGGGCGAACAAATACACCGCATGCCTGGCGTAACCATCACAGTCAGCGAGCGCTGCATAGGCTGCGGCATATGCACCCAGGACGTTTGCTTTGTAAATGCCTTACGCTTAGTGGATGGACGTGCAGTGATCGGAGACGCTTGCCGGGGCTGTGGACGCTGTGTCGGCACGTGTCCTGAGAGGGCGATTGAGATCAGCATAAGCAACGAGCAATTCATTGAAGAGGTGATTCAACGCATCTCTGCGCTGGTTGATATTTCCTAATCTCAGCAACTCAGCCAATGCAGTGCTTCATGCTATCGCGCAGCAAGCACGGAGCGTGTGATTTACTAATCTTTGGCTCGTCTGCAAGTGCAGGAACTTTTTGTCCGTCTAGAGCGATTATGCTATAATAATATTATTCTTGTTTTACGGAGGGTACATGGCTCGAAAAGCTCCGAAGACATCAAGGACAACTAAGACCCGTTGGAAGTGGTTTCTCCCGGGCATACTATTGGTTGTTTTTATAGTTGGTGGTATTTATTCGGGCTATCTCTTTTACACCACAGTCAAAGACTTTGTCGCGCACGCACAGTTAGGCATGCCTGCGCAATCTGGCCTCGAGCAGGGTCGGGCACCTGAAGAGGAATTGCCCGACATTGCCAAAGAGCGTGTGAATATCCTGTTGTTGGGGATAGACAGGCGTGCTAACGAAAAAGGGCCCTGTCGCACGGATACCATGATTGTTGTGACGGTGGACGCGCGAAGCAAGACGGCAGCAATGCTTTCCATACCTCGCGACCTGTGGGTGCCAATCCCTGGCTATTCCGAGAATCGCATCAATACCGCTCATTTTCTCGGTGAGAGGGACAATTACCCCGGAGGAGGGCCAGCACTGGCCAAGAAAACGGTCCAGTATACCCTTGGTGTACCCATACACTATTACATCCGAGTAAACTTTGAGGGTTTCGAAAGACTTGTGGATGCCATCGGCGGCATTACCATCGACGTGAAAGAGCCAATTCACGATGAGAAGTACCCCGATGACAACTATGGGTATATAACTGTTGACATCCCGGCAGGCACGCAGCACATGGATGGCAAAACCGCGCTGCAGTATGCTCGAGTGCGGCATGGCGGCAGTGATTTCATGCGCGCCAGACGGCAGCAGCAGGTTTTGAAAGCCATCCGCGATAAGGTGCTTAGCCTGAATATCCCCCTGACCAAGATACCCGAGATACTCCGCATCGTGGGGGATTCCGTGCAGACCGATCTAAGCCTGAGCGAAATGTATGCTTTGGCTAAACTTGGGCGCGAGATTCCAGGGGAAAACATCAAGAACGCGGTAATCGACGAAACTATGACCACATCCCAAGTAACCCCCGATGGCGCACATGTGTTGATCCCCGATCGTGCTCTTGTGCGCGAACTGGTGGATGAGTTATTTGGCGGTCCTGCTCCGACTGCCGTGGCTGGTCTTTCAGAAAAGGAGTTCATCGCCCAAGAGGCAGCCAGGATCGAAGTGCAGAATGGCACCCTCATGCCTGGCTTGGCGCAGCGCACTGCTGAGTACTTGAAAGGACTAGGTTATAATATAGTCTCCTACAGCAACGCTGACCGCTCTGATTACGCCAAGAGCGTGCTCATAGACTACTCGGGAAAGACCAACACGGTCAACGCCCTAATGCAGCGTTTTCGTATCCAGCCTGAGAATGTGCTTCGCTATACCAATGTTCAAAGCACTGTGGATATACGACTGATATTGGGACAGGATTATGCTGCTTCACCCCTGCAGTAGTCGGAGAGCATTTCTAGGCTTCCCGTTATTGCTCGGCCTTCACCTTTAGCAGTATGATTGCTGATAGCAAGAATAACGCGCCATAGATGCCAAAAATGACCAGGTAGCCCAGCCCTTTCTGATAGGCATTGAAGAAATCGGCCATTGGCCCACCAATACCTGCCCCCACCACACCAGCGCCAGCGCCAGCCAAGTTGGAAACACCTAGATACAAACCAGCCTCTGCGGAAGGCACCAGGTCTGTTCCCAGTGCCCAGTTGACAGTCATGAAAATGCCGGCTGAGAGGCCGATGATCACACCACTAATCGTGACCATGGTCATATTTTGGGCGAGGAGCAGCAGAAAAGTGCCAATGGCAGCAACCACACCAGCCGCGGCAACCAGCGGTTTGCGTCCTACCCTATCTGAGAGCCAGCCACTGGGCAAAGCTGCCAGCAGAAGGAAGATACCAACTACCATCATCAGATCCCCGGTAGCCTTGGGGGGATTGGACACCCGCACTACATCTTGCAGGAAATACAGGGCAAATCCCTGAATAGAGCCCACGGCAGCTAGATAGAGAAGACGGTTGGTCACCCACCAGGTAAAGGAGGGATACTTTTTCGCCCCCTCACCGACACCGACCCGTGCACTCCACCATACCCCCACAATAATTGCACCAGCCATTGCCACCAGACCAGCTATGCCTACTGCGACTAGCTGCGCGGTGCCCTTTCCTGAAAGCACCCTCCCCACCATCCCTACCAGCCCCCCGAAGGCAGTGGTAACGATCGTGAAAATAGCAGTAAGGAGGACAATGCGCATTAGGGCAGGCGAAAGCGGTTCTTTGGGCTTCTCATGCAATGGCTCTTCGCGAACAGCAATTACTGTAATCAGCATTGTGAGCGCAAAGAAAGCCATTACGATCAGTAGCGCTCCCCATACATTTCCCGCCCCAACCAAGCGACCTGTGGTAAAAGAAACCAAAATAACGGGTAGCAGTTCCATCACTGCCTTGACTCCGGAGGCCCGTCCGCGTTGGTCTTCGGGCACCAGGTCTGGGATAATGCCCTGCAGCGCCCCGTGACCTACATTGGACGAAACTTGCAGAAGCAGCACTGCCATGAAAAGTATCCAGTAGTTGCCTGACAGACCAATAAGCGCCAGGAAGATCAGGTCGAACACGGTGCCCAGGAAAATGAAGGGCCTGCGTCGCCCCCAGCGCAACGTACTGCGGTCGCTGAGCAAGCCTGCCGCTGGCTGGACAAGGATGGCTACAATGAGCCCGGCAGAACGCAGTACACCCAGATAGGTACCTTTTACTGCCTCCCCGACAAACCGCGCCACAAGAAACGGCAGGATAATCGGCGTCAGGCTACCAGAAGCCATGCTCAGACCAAGCCAATAGATGTTATAAGTGATGTAATCATACCAGCGCATCCGTTTCATGGTAACCTCCTTAAAAGTGATAAGTAATTCCCTACGTTCTACTTACGCTGCCATAAAGGAGCTTCGCTGACGATGACTCTCCGCATATTGATGTACCACTCTGCAACTGTGCGGAAACGGTCTGCATAATCTTGCATAGGTCCCACACGTACATTTTGCACCCGTTTATCAACGGCATAGTGGTAAACCGGATGATATAGTGGCAATTCAGGCACGTCCTCAGCAAGGATGCGCTGTAATTGGCGATACAGAGCAGCTCTGCGCACGGGATCTGTCGTGCGACGCGCTTCCTCCATAAGCAGATCGGCCTGCTCATTGCTGTAGCCGGTGAAATTCTGTCCCATGCCCAGTTTTTGCGTAGAGTGCCATTGTGGGTAGGGGTCTGGATCCGTCGGGAGTTGTTGCCATTCGTAAAGGATGGCATCATAGTTGCGCGGCATCAAGAAATCACGCACTACGCCAGCTACTCCCACTGCCTGTGGCACGGCCCGTACGCCAATCTCAGCCCATTGGCGCGTGATCTCGTTGATGATTTTGATGCGTGTCTCGTCATCGTTGGTCAGGAGAGCAAACTCCAGACGGAGATCACCCTTTTCCCGCACGCCGTCTCCATCGGCATCAATCCAGCCTGCTTTTTCCAAGAGATTCCTGGCTTTAACTGGGTCATACGCGTATTGGGGAGCGTGAGCTTCGTAAGCCCATGAAAAAGGCATAACTGGCCCATGAGCGAGCACAGCCTGGCCATCCAGAATCTGGTCAATGATCCGTTGCCGATCCAAAGCCCAAAGCAGAGCTTGTCTTACCTCCTTTTCCTGGAAAACGGGGCGATCCAGGTTCAGGAAAACAAGCCCATAACCAGATAGCGGCGCCGAATACAGTTGCAGTTCATCCTCGGCAAGGACCTCTGGTAGGTACTCCAGAGGAACGCGTCCGATGCCATGGATTTCACCCCGTTGGTAAGCAGCAAGCACACTGGGGTAATCGGGATAGAAGAGAAACTCGATTTTGTCCAGGTATGGCCGCCCAGCATAGTAATCCGCGTTAGCCTCAAGGAGGGCATGCTTCGAGGTAACTTCTCCTATCTTGAAAGGGCCAGTGCCTATAGGGTGTAGATTGAAGGGATGGCTGGATAGCTGCTTGATAGGCACATCCTGTAACAGATGCGCTGGCAATAAGCCTATAGTGGTATAGTGCAGAAAAGGCGCAAATGGCTCTGACAAGGTAAAGCGCACTGTATAGCGGTCGGAACGCTCTACTGTAACCATCTGCCATAGTTCGGCTATTTGAGGCTGCCCCTGAAAGTCAGGGGAACGCAATATATTTATGGTAAAAACCACGTCGTCCGCGGTAAAGGGCGTCCCATCGTGCCAGCGTACATTCTGACGCAAGTGAAAGGTATATGTCAAGTTGTCGGGCGAGATTTCCCAGGTATCAGCGAGATCCGGCTGGATTTGCCCATTTTCATCAGCCCTGGTTAAGCCGTTGAAAATAAGGGCAACCAAATCGCGGTCTACGTCGTGGTACGTGCTGAATAAGGGACTGATGTAGCCAGGGTTACCGGCAACACCTTCGCGATAAGTGCCACCATAGTCCGGGATGACGACCGTGGTCATGTAAAAAGCCGTATACCCCGTCAGTGTCAGGATCAGGAGAATAGCCAAGATGGCGATAATGGCTTGCCAGCGCATGTCTCTGTCCAGGTCATCACTCTCAAGAACGCGGCAAAACCTGCCCTCTTCAAAACCTAGGTCTTTTGCCGCATCTCCGTTCATTTCACGCCTGGAATATCACACTGAGCAAAGAAAAGATGAAAAAAGCAACGATGACTACAATGGTGATGTTGAACAGTGTCCGTTCAAATCCACGGCGCGTTCTGTACACCCCAGATTCACCACCGAACATGCGGCTCAGGCTGCCCCCCTTGCTCTGTAGGATGACCAGCACAATGAGCGCCGCGGACAAAATGATCTGCACAACGTTGAAATACTTAGCCAACTGCAAATTCCTCCTTGGTAGTAAGATAAAATGATTATATCATAATTTCACCAGTGGGGAAAAATAAGATGTCCGGATGTAATTGCTACAGGGACGACTTTAGTTACCTACAGGCAGAATTACATCTGCCAACATAGGGTGTTTTGACTTTTATGCCTGCCTGTGCGAAAATACCACTGTGCCTATCATTGATTTTCACACACACATTTTCCCGCCCGAGATGATCGCCAGACGCGCGGTTTATCTGGAGCGCGATGCTTGGTTTCGCCTGTTGTATGCAAATCCTCAGGCGAGGATGGCCACCGTGGATGAACTCGTCGCCGAGATGCACCAGAGCGAGGTGGACATGGCAGTGACCTTTGGTTTTGCGTGGTCCGATCCTGGATTGTGCCGCGAGTCCAATGATTACGTCCTGGAAGCGGTTTCCCACTGGCCGGAGCGCTTGGTCGGTTTTGCGGTGGTTAATCCAGCAGTTGCGGGAGCGAGTGCCGAACTCGAGCGTTGCATGCAAAAGGGGTTGCACGGTCTGGGGGAATTGATGCCAGAGGGTCAGGGATATACCTTAGACGACGCATGTTTGGACGATGTAATGGAGCAAATGGCGCATTGGAAGCGTCCTGTACTCATCCACACCAACGAGCCAGTGGGCCACAGCTATCCTGGCAAGAGCAGGATTGCCCTGCAATCTCTCTACGGACTGGCTTTGCGCCATCCTGAAACAACCATTGTTGCAGCACACTGGGGCGGGGGTCTATTCTTTTACGAACTAATGCCAGAGGTTCAGAAGGCGCTACAGCACGTCTACTACGACACAGCCGCTTCATTGTACCTGTACCGCGCTGAAATCTACCATCTAGCAGCACAGCTCATTCCGGAAAAGATGCTCTTCGCCACAGATTATCCATTAATTGGACAACGGCGATTCTTGCAGCACATTCATGAAGCAGGGCTTGCTACTGACACGCTCGAATCTCTGCTGTATGGCAATGCGGCCCAACTGTTGCGGATTGATCACCGTGACAAATCTTAGCCATTGGACTTGAGCCGTAGGAGGCAATCATGGAGCAGATTCGCACCTTCGTTGCCATTGAACTGGATGATGCCCTAAAAAATGCCCTCCGCCAGGTGCAAGAAGAACTGAAACGCGCACCTGTATCCCGTATTGGCCGCTGGGTATCGCCAGATGGCATTCACCTCACCCTCAAATTCCTAGGCAATGTATCTACAGAGCGTCTGCCGGAGATCATTCAGGCCATGGAACGCGGCTGTCGTTCTACCGCACCGTTCACTATTGCTTTGTCTCAACCCGGTTTCTTTCCCAATACGCGTCGGCTACGCGTGGTCTGGGTCGGATTAACAGGGGATATGGATGCATTGCAGCGGCTACAACGTGCTTTGGAATCTGAGTTGAACGCTCTGGGCTTTCCTCCGGAAAAGCGCGGCTTTCAGCCCCATCTCACTCTGGCACGGATTCGGGATTATGCCCGTCCTAACGAACGAGAGGAGATGGCAAAACGCATTGTAGCAACACAAGTGGAGACCAGCATCTCGATGCTGGTGCGGGAAGTGCATTTGATGCGCAGCGACTTGCGCCCCACAGGGGCAGTTTACACCCGCTTGGCAACAGTACCACTGGGATGAGCCTGGGAGTGAGCAATGTTCATCGCAGTAATTGGTGCTGGCCGTTGTTCTGCAGAGGTCGCGATGCTGGCCGAGGCAGTAGGACGAGAGTTAGCGAAACGCGGGGCCATATTGGTATGTGGTGGATTGGGCGGAGTTATGGAAGCCGCCTGCCGCGGAGCCAAAGCCGCCGGAGGCCTGACCGTGGGCATATTGCCGGGAACCTCACGCCGCGATGCCAATCCATATGTAGATATCCCCATTGTTACAGGCATGGGTGAAGCGCGCAATGTGCTGGTTGTGCAATCTGCTCAAGCCGTGATCGCCATCCATGGCGAGTATGGCACCCTCTCGGAGATTGCCCATGCGCTTAAACTGGGCATACCGGTGATTGGGTTGCACACCTGGCAACTAGCTAAGGAAGGCCACGAAAATCACGCTATTGTCCGCGTGCAGACTGCACTGGAAGCAGTGGAAAAAGCCCTGGCGCTTGCTGTGCCCTAAAGGCTTGCTTGCAAGGAGGCAATCATGCTTTTTCGGGACCGACGTGAAGCTGGACAGCTTCTAGCCAAAGAATTGGCCTCGCTCCGCGGTCAGAAAGATTTGATTGTTCTAGGTATCCCACGTGGCGGTGTAGTGGTCGCTTCCGAGGTAGCCAAGAAATTGGGCGCACCTCTGGATGTGTACATTACGCGTAAAATCGGCGCACCGTATAACCCAGAACTGGCTATTGGAGCTGTGGCTAGCGATGGTACCTTGGTATTGGATTATAATCTCATCGAACGCATTGGCGTACCTGAGGATTATGTACAAAAAGAAACCGAACGCCAACGTCAGGAGATCAAAAGGCGGCTGACCGCATATCGTGGCTCACGGCCTGAACCACAACTGGAGGGAAAAACGGTCATCCTGGTGGATGATGGGGTGGCCACAGGCGCGACGATTTTGGCCAGTTTACGAGCGCTCAGGCAGCGCAAGCCTGCTCGCTTGATCCTAGCGGTACCTGTTGGCCCAGAAGACACCATTCATCTTTTGTCGCGGGAAGCTGACCAGGTTATTTGCCTGTACACTCCGGAGATTTTCTGGGCTGTTGGTGCTTTCTATGCGGTCTTTGATCAGACTTCGGATGAGGAAGTAATCCGCCTGCTTCAGGAACGTCATTGACTCGCTGCATCTTTTCCACAGGAGACGGCTGCTCCTCGGCAGGTACATCAGAAAGTGGCGGAATAGCCGTGGATGATGCACTGGCCATTTCTTCCTCGGCAACGATACTGGCTGGCGTTGTCACTTGCACAGCGGTGACCCGTTGACCCAATGCATGGATCCAAAGCGCCGTTTTCCAAATCATCCAGGGTAAAAGCAGCGCCGCAACGAGGAGCGCACCCAAGCCGGTCAGTTGAGCATATAGCTGAGCCTTTCCTGCAACTTGGTAACCGCTGGCCAATAGCAACCCTGAGATGCCTTGGCCGGGTATACCCAGATACTCACCTACTCCTACGCCATTCCAACCCGCACCCCAACGTCCATCGGCAAATATAGCTACAGCGAGGACACCCCAAATAGCGGGCAACCCAAAAGTCGCTATCGTCCCACTAGGGTCATCCAGCCGTAACCAATGTTCGATGACATACAAGCCCAGCAAGAACAAAAGCCCGCTCGCCATGCCAGTCAAAAGGGCAGCCCAGGCTGGAATAAAAGCGCAGGCCGCACTTACTGCGATGAGACCTGCCACCGTGCCCCGTCCTATCGCTAGGGCATCTGGTTTATCTGTGACAAACCAAGAGTACAGGGAAACGAACAGGGCAGCACCTGCAGCACCGAGCAGTAAGTTCACCATGATGACTGGTGCGGTAACTTGTTCACAGATCAATGGATTGGACAGCACCAATCCGGGCCAGCCTGCCACAGCCAACAATGCACCTAGCACCATCAGCAAGGGGAAATGGATTGGGGGCAATCTAGCTGGGCCTATCTCCGCAACGCGACGCGGCCTGATAAGGAGAAAAACGCTCAGCGCCACGAGCGCTCCTAACAAGAACGTGGTCCCTGCGCCAGCCACTTCCACAAAGCCATGACCTAGACCGAGGTTCAACCCTAGGTTAGCTAGCCATCCTCCGCCCCACACCCAGTTGCCAACCAATGGGTAAATCAAACCTGAAACCAGCAAACCGATTGCAAGCAGATAGATGCGCTTTACGTGGTGGCAAAGTGCCAATAACGTCACTAGTACGGCCGTGGTCACCGCAGCGAGATGCGAGAAGAAAAGCAGGTACACATCGGCATTATAGGCCTCAGCGCTAAGGAAAAATCCGCGCAGACCAATCACACCCCAGCCTGGCCCCCAGGCTACATCCAATGGCGACCATTCAGCGGTCAAGCTTTGCAGCCCCGGCATGCCAGAGACGAAAGCTACGCCACCAAACTGGAAAGCAAAGCCACAAACCAGATAACCAATTGCGGCCGTCGCCAGGGCCAGGAGTGCTGTTGTTGCCACCTCTTCGGCGCGTTCCTCGTGGGCTGCGCCAATGGCTAGGAATGCCAGACCAACGGGCACGAGCATAGCAGCAGCACTCCATAGAATCAGGTTTGCAGTCTGCAAAGCAGGCATGTACCCTCCTTAGGGTGATGTATAGAAAAGATGCACAAGAGCACGAATGACCCAAACGCTTGGGACGCAGCAGCCTGGGAGAGCATCAGCTCTTTCCTTGCTCTACTTCATCCAACATGGACAAGATTCTGGCAGTAACTAACTCCAGTGCGGCCACGTTGTGTCCACCAAGAGGAATAATGACATCCGCATAGCGTTTGGAAGGCTCCACGAATTCCAGATGCATCGGACGCACCGTCGCTAGGTATTGTTCGATGACCGATTCGATGGTGCGGCCGCGCTCAGCGATATCCCGTTTGATGCGGCGTATCAAGCGCAAATCTGCATCTGTATCTACATAGATTTTGAGGTCAATCAACTCACGCAGCGCTGGCTCGGTCAGGATGAGAATGCCCTCTACAATCACAACAGGACACGGATGGACAAGGCGCGTCTGGGGAAGGCGACAATAGGTGGCAAAGTCGTATTCAGGAACTTCAATAGAGTGCCCCTGACGCAGTTCCTTCAAGTGCTGGATTAGCAATGGTGTATCCAAAGCATCGGGATGGTCAAAGTTGAATTGCCGGCGTTCTTCGAGCGGCAGATGACTGAGGTCCTTGTAATAGGAATCGTGCTGGATATGTGCGATCCGCTCGCGACCTACACGGTCGAGAATAGCTTGGACCACCGTTGTCTTGCCAGAAGCAGTGCCTCCAGCAACGCCAATCACTAGGATGGGATTGGTTGCGTTTCGTTCGCGTGCCATATGCAGCCTATATGAAATTGATCCTTGCTCGTAGAGCCAACTAAGGCGCTTTTGGGATCGCTAGAGCTTACCGGAATCCATACTCGCAACGATAAGGCATATTGTAACCTTTCTTGCTGCTCTGTCAATTCAGCGCATCAGAACTTCGGACACAAGTTGGGACATCCCTGCCAGTTTCTGGTCCTTTCATTCCGAGCAGAGCGCCGGGGCAGTGAGGAAACCCTCGCTCCATACTGTTAAGGTGCTTCGGCTTTGTCTCTGTATGGCAAAGGTCTTTTTCAACCATCTCAATGCGCTGCTATAATTCCCAAGGGGCATGAGACAGATGAGGCAGGTTATCTCAGCTTCGCGACGCACAGATATCCCTTTGTACTACGCGCGTTGGCTAGCGGAAGTAGTGCGTCAAGGGTTTGTGGACGTGCCACAGCCATACAATGCGCGTGTAAGGCGCGTTTCTTTGCTGCCTGAAGATGTGCATACGCTGGTTTTGTGGTCGAAAGATTTTCGCCCGCTTTTGCGCAATATGGGCGGCGTTAGGGAAGCCCTGGCACGCTATGACCAAATATTTTGTCATCTGACCATCACCGGGCTAGGGGGTTCGGCATTGGAGCCGGGCATCGCACCCTGGCAGGAAGTGATAGCACAGTTGCCTGAGTTGATTGAATTGACTGGAGATCCCCGCCGTGTCACCGTGCGCTATGACCCTATTGTGCATTGGTATGAAGGACAGGAAGTCAAAAGCAATCTTCCCTTTGCCGAACCCATCCTGCGCGCAGTCAGCAAGATAGGCATCACAGCGGTACGCATATCCTTTGCCACACTCTACAGTAAAGTGCGTAAACGCAGAGGGTGGCGGTGGTATGACCCTACGCCTGCGCAACGCCTGGAGATCACGCAACAACTAGTTGCTTTGGCCCATTCGCTTAGTTTGACGCTCTATGCTTGTAGCCAGAGCGATCTCTGTCTCGCAGAAGCATTACCATCCCGCTGCATAGATGGCGAGCTGCTTTCCATCCTGCATCCATACCGATTGCCAGCACCTATGGGCAAGGATGCTGGCCAACGTCCGGACTGTGGCTGCACGCCGAGCGTGGATATTGGCTCCTACCTAATGCGCTGTCCCAATGGATGTCGCTATTGCTACGCCAATCCGAAGATCCCCTGCCAATAGTGAAAGCCTTACTTCTCCATCCCTCAAACTGGCTCAAAGCGAAAGGGTGGAGCTACCATGCCTCTTGCTCAGTGGCATGGGAACTGCCTCTGCTAGATTTAAGGGCAATAATTGCTTTATAGCGATCAAGTAAAGAAGCCACGTAGCGATATCGCTACGTGGCTTCGCTTCCGAAGGCTAATCCAAGTGATCAGAGACAGAGGTGCATTGGTTGGTAGCATCTCTGCTCCTCACAATCGGACCGTTTTTAGTGCGCTTTTACCTTCCAGTAGAAGATTTCTTCCAACCCACCCTGCTTGCCAAATGTGCGCTCCACATATGGTTTGGTGCAGGTGACGCGGGTGTAGTAGTAAATCGGAGCAATAACCGCTGAATCCACGCACAAGATCTTCTCGGCCTGGAAGTACAGTTCGGCGCGTTTCTTCGGATCGCTTTCCGCTGCGGCCTGCTCGGTCAACCTGGCAAACTCATCCGCATCAGGGCCGGACCACTTAGGATTATTCGCGCCCTTGGTCGGGTGGAAGACCTCCAGCACCCAGTTGTTCTCATCGGGATAGTCTGCGCACCAGCCAAGGCGCCAAATCTGTGGTGGATCCTCGTGTAGTGTTGCCAGGTAGACTTTCCACTCCTGGTTGGCCAGCTTGACCTCGACACCCAGGACCTCCTTCCAATTCGCCTGGAAGAACTCAGCGATCTTCTGGTGGCCGGCGCTGGTATTAAACATGAGCGTGATGTCCGGCAGACCCTTGCCATCTGGATAGCCGGCTTCGGCCAGCAGTGCCCGCGCCTTGTCCGGATTGAAGGTGATGCCCTCGAACTTTGGATCCTCGGCTGGCGAGCCAAAGATGCCGGGGCAGGCAAAGGTCTTGGCAGGCTTCTGCTCGCCCTTCAACACCGTGTCAATCAATTTCTGGCGGTCCATAGCATAGGAGAAGGCTTGGCGGACCTTAGGATTGTCGAATGGTGGCTTGGTGGTGTTGAAGCCATAGTAGTAGGTGCACAGCACGGGGGCGATGTACAGCTCTTTGCTCAGCACCGGATCAGCCTTCACGCGGTCCATATCAGCCAGTGGCACAGCCTCCACATCCAATTCGCCGTTTTCGTACATGGCGAACGCCGTCGAAGCATCTGTGACCATGACCCAGTTGATTTGCTCGATGCTGACATTCTTGGCGTCGAACCAGAAGGGGTTCTTCTTCATAACCATCCTGTTCTCATGTTCCCATACATCCAAGACGTAGGGGCCACAAGTCCAGATATTCCCTGGTTCGGTCCACTTGTCGCCGTACGCTTCGATGGATTCCTTCGGCACGGGATAGTTGGTCCACATGCCAGCGATCGCGGCAAAGTAGCCAGCAGGCTGGGTCAAGGTGAACTCCACGGTATAATCGTCCACTGCTCGCACGCCGATGGACTCCAGGTCTGTGCTCTCACCGGTGTTCACAGCCTCAACGCCCTTGATGATATAGTCCACGTAAGCATAGTCGGAGGCTGTCTCTGGGTTAGCAGCGCGCCTGACGCTATATACGATGTCGTGTGCCGTGACAGGGCGCTTCTTCTCCGCCTTCTGTGTGGCTGGATCCCAACGCACCCAGTAGACATCCTTGCGCATCTTGAAGGTCCAGACCAGCCCATCCGGGGATACCGACCACTCCGTAGCTAGCCACGGCTTGGGCTCGACGGTCTCGATGTCAAGTCTGGTCAACCCCATGAACAAAAGGAAATCGCATTGCACGGAAGTGGTATCCGTGGCCAGGTTCGGGTCCAAAGTAGGCGGCTCGGTACCATGGTTCAAATTGATCTCCTTAGCCAGTTTCACCGCCGGCTTGCAGGAGCTAAGCACCATGGCCAGAGCGAGCAACAGCGTTACCATCACAGCAAATCTTTTTCGAAACATCTCTCTTTTTCCTCCTCAAAGTGGAATAAACTTGTGTATACAGAAAATGGGTCACGAATTGTCAAATAGCCTCGCTATCCCACCTCCTTTCTCATTGCATTACTTGTCATAAGCTGGGCGCTGCACAGCTTCCCGAGGTTTCTGCATTTCGTTAAAGTCTTCTGCATGGTCACTGCGGACGGGTTGCTCCTTTTCCTTCTGCAGGAGCATGTGCCCCCGCAGCATATCCTGATAGGTTTCTTGCAGAACGCTCAACCTATGGGTAGTCGGTGTTACACTCATTACATGAGGGCTTCGAGCCAAGTGTGTGTTGCGTTCGATCTCTAACCCGAAGGCCAACAGAAGCGCGGAAATTACAACGGCCTGTATAAAAGATGTCAGAGGTGATATGGATCGCCTCCTTTGGCGTTGAACAGTGCTGGGAGCATTGATCTCCCTCACTTGTGCCAAGATCTTAGGCCACACATCCGCCGGAGGCTCTGCCACCAAAAGCGAACCCTCGAAGCTCCATCGGATCAGTTCACCAAGGTCATCCTTGGCGGATGCTCCGTCGCCGCTGTCCCCTATATTGCTAGGACGTTCCATAGACCAGCTCCCCTGCCAGGCGTCTATCCTCACGCAGTTTCTTGCGCAAGGCTTTGCATGCATAGTGCAAACGGGACTTGACCGTGCCGACCGGACAATCGAAAATATACGCAATCTCGGACAAACTGAAACCCTGTAAATAAAAGAGCACAATGATCGCGCGATGGGTAAAGCTCAGCGTAGCAATCGCTTCGCGCACGACTTGGCGCAGTTCAAATGTCTCCATGATATGCTCAGGAGAAGCAACTGGGCCAGCGATAAGGCGATCAATCCATTCGTTCAATGGCAATGGCCGATTGCGGTTTATCCAATTGGCGCTCAAATTGATCACGATACGATGCAACCAGGGAGAAAGCGAGGTCGAAACATCCACTCTCTCCAAAGCCATATAAGCCCGCACGAAACAATCTTGCAGAATCTCTTCCGCTGCGCCCTGATCGCCCGTGATTGCTAGTGCTGTTTGATAAAGTGGCCGCTTGTACTTGTGATACAATGCTTCAAAAACATCCAAATTGCCACAGCGAATGCGCGAGACGAGTTCTGCGTCTTCAGTTATCGGCTCATGCATCGGCTATATCCCCAGCTTGAGCACCCATTATATATACAAAGGAGTTGCTCAAAAGGTTCAATTCCTTCCCGCGAATTGGCTCACTGTCAAGTCAGGGTATGGTCAAAACCTGTCCAACCCAGATCCAGTAGGGATCCGATAGGTTGTTCGCTGCAATGATGTCCCAGACATTTTTGCCAAAGCGTGCAGCAATGCCATATAGGGTGTCCCCGGGCTGCACCACGTAAGTAGACCCCGTAGAAGGAGTAGCGGGTGTACTGCTCTGTGGGATAACCAGCTTCTGTCCAACGCGGATATACCAAGGGTTGACAATGCCATTGGCGCGGCTAATCGCTTCTACTGTGGTGTTGTATCGCCGTGCAATGGAGAACAAGGTATCGCCGGGTTGGACAATATATTCTGTGGTCGTACCTGGACTTGGAGGTGTCCCCACTATTTTCAGCACCTGGCCTACTCGGATGAGATTCGGATTCTGCAAGCCATTGAGCGCCATGAGAGCATCCACCGTAGTATTGAAACGGCGAGCCAGGGAGTACAAGGTATCTCCCCATTGCACAGTATATTCGAATTGGCCGGGTACGGTTGTAGCAGTAGGGAACACGGTCGGAATGGCTGTAGGAAGCGGAGTCGGGGAAGCTTCGGCTGCACTGACTACGGTTGGCCCGGGTGGCAAGGAAATAGTCGTGGGAGGAGGCTGAGGCGTCCATACCTGCGTGGGCATGGCAGAAGCAGTGGGAGTTATGACCATGGCCTGCCCTGCGATAGGAGTAGGAGTGGACACCTCTGGTTTGGCGCGCGTGCAACCAGTGGACATCAAGACCGCCAACAGGACACAGGCGCTACAAGCTACCATTATCCTTTTCTTCATGCGCGCTCCTTTCTCAACCAGCGATCTCCCAATGAGAGTTACGGTATTATCATACCATAACAATGTATCATTGTCAAATAAACTAGCCTGTGAGCAAAGAAAGAATTTGATTTAAGAGTTGCTGTCGGTTGGACAGAGTAACGGTGACCACGAATACTCCTGGCAGGTTCTTCAAAGCATCGGCCCATGGATGTTGCTGCCATATTACGGTACCTAACACTGTTTTTGGGCTCTGCACGGCATAGAGTACTGCGGTGCGGAACTTTTGAGATAGCAATTCCATCTTGCCTATCTCATCAATCACCACATAATCTGCTTCTGCTACCGCACGGTACAGTACGGGCACGGCTACCTTGTCCACATTTTCCACATACACGCCATATTTGCCGACCCGCGGAGAGCCAGGCTTATTCACGTGGGCCAGAAGTGCTTGCTGCCCATCTAGGGTGACAATTTCGAAACCCAGCCGGGACTTGGGACCTCGGATTTCCTGCGTGTAGAACCCGCCCCAATGCCCTGGAAGCACCGCGGTTGCTTGTTTGATCAGCGTGGTCTTGCCCACACCTGGTTGTCCGCTCAGCAGTACCGTTCGCCCCATACTGGCCTCTCCTCTGAAGCATAGATCTTGCACCACATGATTATGCTTAATGCCTTGTCAATACAAAGATGTGAAGTGTATAGCGAAACAAAAACCGCCAGAGTCTTTTTCGGCAGCCACTCTGGCGGTTTGCTCTGTTCAACGCAGAAAGCCTATTTCATCCAACGGCCAGTAACGGAACCAGGCGCGCCCAACAACATAGGATATATTCACTTCACCGAAGCTGCGCGAATCGTTGCTGGCACTACGGTTGTCACCAAGGACAAAGACGTGCCCTGGCGCAATGACATGTGGTGCCACATTGCCCAGGGTCGGCTGATCCAGGTAGGGTTCTACTAAGATCTGGCCATTGATATAAACATGGCCGTCTCTGATCTCGATCGTTTCTCCAGGCAGACCGACAACGCGCTTGATCAGCGGGTCCGAGTGCCTGTTTGGAAATTTGATCACGACGATGTCTCCACGACGTGGGGGATGGAAATGATAAGAGACTTTTTCGATGATCAATCTTTGGTTGTTATGCAAGTTGGGTTCCATGCTCTGTCCCTCCACCCGGGTGGCCTGAGCCAGGAACAAGTTGACCACCAAAACGATGAGCAGAGCTGGCAGTATGGTCTCCAGTGTCTCTCGAATCCAGCGTAGGATAATGCGTTGCAAGGGCTCGGGAGTGTGCTCTGGTGGCGTTGAAGCGGGATGCTCACTCATCTAGCAAATCCTCCAGAATTATCGTTGGCTGCGTTGCCTTTGGATACTCCTATTGGGACGGCGGGGAGTAGGTGTGGGGCCACGATGACCGCCTCTTGTTTTGCGGTCACGCTCACGGGCTTCTTCCGCTGTCCAACCTTCCAGGACAGCCTGCCGCGAAAGTTTGATCTTCCCTTCTTGATCAATGTCTATGATCATGACCATGATCTCATCGCCAACCTTGACCACATCCTCGACTTTTGCCACTCGGTAGTCAGCCAGTTGCGAGATATGCACCAGCCCATCGGTACCGGGCAGGATTTCGACGAAAGCTCCAAAGTCCGTGATGCGCACTACTTTGCCCACGTAAATTTTGCCAATTTCCGGTTTTTCGGTCAAGGCTTGGATCATGGCTACCGCTTTTTCACTGCTCGCCTTATCGGTGGAGGCAATATAGACTGTGCCATCATCCTCTACATCAATCTTCGCTCCTGTCTCTTCGATGATGTGGCGGATAGTCTTGCCTCCAGGGCCAATCACTGCTCCGATCTTCTCTGGATCAATTTTGATCAGCGTGATGCGTGGAGCATAGGGCGACAAATCTGGTCGTGCTTTTTGAATCACAGCGAGCATCTTATCCAAAACGAAGAGCCGTGCTTCCTTGGCTTGATCCAAGGCAGAGCATATGATCTCGGCATTGATTCCTCTGACCTTGAGGTCCATTTGTAGGGCAGTGATGCCTTTGGCTGTGCCTGCTACTTTAAAGTCCATGTCGCCCAGAGCGTCTTCCATCCCTAGGATATCCGTCAGTATGGCATGACGCTCTCCCTCTTTGATCAACCCCATCGCAATGCCGGCAACTGGTTCCTTGATGGGCACACCCGCATCCATCAAAGCCAATGTGCTAGCACATACGCTGGCCATCGAGGTGGAACCGTTGGACGAAAGCACCTCCGATACCAGGCGGATGGTGTAGGGGAATTCTTCTTCGGGAGGGATCATGGGCAGCAGAGCTCTCTCTGCCAGTGCACCGTGTCCGATCTCCCTTCGGCCAGGTGGACGGAGCCTTGCTGTTTCCCCGGTGCTGTAAGGAGGAAAATTATAATGGTGGATGTAGCGCTTTGTTTCCTCGGTAGCATCCAGGCTGTCAATGATCTGTTCATCGCTCACTGTGCCCAAGGTGGCAATCGTCAGCACTTGAGTCTCACCGCGAGTGAACAGTCCAGAGCCATGTGTGCGTGGCAATAATCCTACCTCGCAGTAGATGGGACGGATATCCTTCAAGCTGCGGCCATCCGGGCGATAGCCACGCTCAAGCACCGCCGCACGGACCACGCTTTTCAGATAATCCTCAAACGCCGTCAGAATTTCCAACTGGGGATAGGTTTCACCCAGCTCTTGGAGCAATTCGGCACGCAGTTGGTCAAGAGCCTTGTTGCGCTCCTCCTTGTTCTGTGCCTGCTCCAACGCTTGCATTGGACGGTCAGCGAGACGCTCCTGGACAATACGGGCAAGCTCTTGATTCACCTGGGATAGCGGGTATTCCTTCTTAGGCTTGCCAACGGCCTGGCGCATTTCTTCCTGCATGCGGATGACGTCTTGGAATGCCTGGTGCCCTTCCTGCATTGCCTGTAGCAGAATGTCTTCGGGTACCTCATTGGCTCCAGCCTCGACCATGATGATCGCATCTGCAGTTCCAGCCAAGCGCAAGTCCAGAAGGCTGTGCTGCATTTCAGAAGCGGTCGGATTGAACAACAATTTCCCATCGGTATAGCCCATGCGGATTGCACCCAATGGCCCATCAAATGGGATGTCCGAGATAGTCAGAGCTGCCGAGGCACCAATGATGGACAGGATATCCAGATAGTGCTCTTGGTCTGCGGAAAGGGCTGTTACAATAACTTGGACTTCGTTGTGCAGTCCTTTAGGGAAGAGCGGACGCAGTGGTCTGTCCACCAGCCGGCAGAGCAGAATGGCCGCTTCGGACGGTCGTCCCTCACGTTTGAAGAAACCACCAGGGATTTTGCCAGCAGCATATAGCCGCTCCTCGTAATCCACAGTCAGGGGTAGAAATGTGGCACCTTCCAGTGGCGTTTGCGCTGCAGTAGCTGTGGCCAAGATCACCGTATCACCACAGCGCACCGTCACTGCTCCATTGGCCTGTCCTGCTAGTTTGCCCGTCTCCACAATGACTGTTGAATTGCCTAGCTTCGCTTGAAAGCTTTTTACATTATTCATTTTTCGATCCTACCTTTTCTTATTTCATATTTCCGAGATCAGACGGGCAGTCAGGGACTGGGGACTGCGCCGCATGGTGGCGAATCATAACAGCAGAGTTTTTACCCGTTCATGCGAAGCACTCCCCAATTCCTGGACCACCCGTTCCTGATCTCCAATCAATGCCAGCATATCCCTGTATACGACCTAGTAAGGAAACGAGTAGATGAAAACCGCCCATCTACTCGTCCATCCCTTTATATCTCTACAGCGTACTGGCCATACATCGCTATTTACGCAGATCCAGCCGTGCTACAATTTCTTTATAGCGCTTGGCATCTGTGCGGCTCAGATAGGCTAGATGTCGGCGGCGCTGTCCTACTAACTTCAGCAAGCCGCGCCGGGAAGCCTCATCATGCTTGTGGATCTTGAGATGCTCAGTCAGGGCATTGATGCGCTTGGTTAACAGCGCTATCTGCACTTCTGGCGATCCTGTATCGCTTGGATGGACGTGGAATTCCTGGATGATGGCTTCCTTTTCGTCCTTTCTTAAGACCATGCCGCACCTCCTTTCTCGTTACGACATTAATCACGAATAGTAATCTTAACACATTTTGGCGTGAAATGCAAATTTACGCAGTTGAGTAACTGTTCAGATTTGAGGTAAGAAATTTCAGCTTCGAGGTTAAGGGCCTTGAGCAAGCATACTGAAGCACTGCGTAAGGGGATTGAGCCCACGTGCTTTCCACGTCTCAAAGAGACTGGCCAGGGCCAACGTGATCCTGCTACCGCGGCTACTCCGCGTACCCCCGCTGATCTTGCGCGCTACCACCAGCGGACGAAGGCTCCGTTCGGCCAGATTGTTGTCCGCACTCAG
>JACIWW010000019.1 GCA_014360905.1 Chloroflexota bacterium | reverse complement strand
CAGTGGCGCTGATGCTCTTGGTTTCTTGATAGGTCTGCAGCAGCAGTTTTCTTGCCTGAAAGCGGTTCATAGCGTATACTTCCCTGTAGGCCAGATCGGCCATAGGCGGTGCTCCTCCTGGTGCACTTGTTTCCACAATTCTTTTACCACAGGAGCACCCCCTTTTGTCAAAATCGCCTGTACCACCTGGTAACGATCTGTTGGCGCAAGCGCACGTGAACTTTGCCTGTGCAGCGTTCGATGGCTATAATGTAAACGAGCAGGTGAGCAGCATGTGCGCTGTCTCTATGTTCACGGGCAGGGGGTGTGTTGGCCATGTATTGCCCTTATTGTGGTGCTTGGAATCCGGGAGATAGCAAGTTCTGCGGTAAATGTGGTCGGCGGCTGCAAGCAACGAGTCGAACACAGCCAGGCGAGGGAAAAGGGCTGTGCCTGTTGCTTGCTGTAGTTAGTTTGTTTCTGTTTTTAGCCATTCTTGTTGGAAGCGCGTTTTTGTTGCGTGATCGCCTTGCTCTTGTCTGGCAGAGTTTCGTGGTACAGCCTACAGCAACCAGCGCATTTCCAGGCATATTCCCTTCGCCAACCAAGACGCTTGTTCAAGCGACAGCAACTCCGTTTCCATCGCCCAGTCCTTCGCCGACCGTTACGGAGACGCCTGCCCCCACCTTATCGCCCACGCCTACGGAAAAACCAACACCTCCGCAGCGGGTGTTCAGGTTAGTGTACAGAAATTGCATCCCTCATGCACTTTCGCTGGGGTCGGTCAAAGGACAGGTCTTTGACAAGACGGGGAAGGTTATTCCTGGAGCAAAGGTGAGGATCACTATTAACGGATACGAATGGCAATCAGATGCCAATCCTGCTACCACGAATGTGGATGGCTGGTATGAATGGATCTTGGAGCCAGGTCAAAGAGTCCAGTTTGTTGAACTGATTGTGGACGGGAAATCTGTTCCTTTTTCACCGCGCGATCTGGAGGTGACAGCAACTTCTGGCTGCTTCCAGCGCATTGATTTTGTGGAGCAATAAGCGCCTGTGCAGTTAGGGCGTTTTCCCGCTGCTAAAAGCAGTGCGAGTAGCAGATTGGTCGGCTAGTGATCCGATAAGCTTTAAGGAGAAGAAACCATGAAGCAGGACAAGAAGTTCTATGTATTGGTCATTGTGATCTGCGTCTTGGCTGTCTTGCTGAGCACATGTCTGGGTGCATTTGCGGGTGGTCTTGTCGGATACTGGGCGGGACGAAGAGCAGCCGCATCTATCTCTGTACGCCTGCCTGAGGAGCGGCAACCCGCACCCATCGAGCCCGAATTGCCCCAGGTCTCACCTCCCGAGGCTTTTCCTTGGAAGCTAACAGCAAACGGAGCTCTCGTTACCAAGGTTGTAGATGGCAGCCCTGCTGACCAGGCTGGCATCCATGTAGGGGACGTGATTATCGCAGTAGATGGAAAGCGTGTGGAGGGAGAAAACACGCTAGGTCAAATCATCCGCAGCTATCGCCCTGGAGATGGAATTGAGATTACTTTGTGGAGGGGCGGGCGCGAGCGCAGCGTGAAAGTCAAGCTAGGGACTCATCCGGACGAAGCAGATCTGCCCTATCTGGGAGTATATTACATACCTTTCATAGGGATGCAACGCCAAGGTGATTGAACGCAATAAGTGTCGCATCATAGAATCTAAACAAGCCCAAAACATTTTGGGCTTGTGCTTTTTCTCAGTGAACAAAGTCAGGCTTTACTGGAGCGCCTGGCCATGCTCAAGCAGCACATGGCTCAAATTCAATCTGACATAGGACATCGGGCTTGCGCTCTGGCTCGATGCTACCCAAATTGTGAACTTGCCAGGGCATAAAAGCACGCTCTGTAGAGGAGGCACCAAATTGAGCGCTGTCTCCGAATCCAGGGTGGTGCTATATGTAGCACTGCTATCCCCCGCAAGAAAAGTGAGTGCCTTCTCCACACCAATCCAGCCCTGGTTGAACTCGAGCTGAGCCGACATGTGGCTAAGGCGAGCTTTGCTGGTTTCCTGTTCCTGCTGGGAAAGTGTGTCTTGCTGTAACAATGCTAGTTCTGGATGGACAAAATGGTCTGTCCGCGCCAGCAAGCCTCTTTCTGCTTCAACCTCGAAAATAGCGTGGCGATAAGCAGACAACTCGAGGGCGATGGCTGCCGGCGCTTTGCCATCGCCCAGCAATACGTTACCACCAGTGAGGCGAGGAGAGGCCAGGATCAGATTAATCGCTTCCTCAAGATCTCCAGCGCTTTGCAGAACGCGTCGCAACAAAAATGGCAGAGGGTGTCCAGTGACTGTTGCATCTGCCGAAGGTGAGGGGGTCAATGCCACTGTGATTTTCTCTTCGTTCATCCCTGTCCACGCGCCAACCATGCCTATCAAGCTCACAGTGACAAAAGCATTTCCCGTACTTGGCTGGCGTACTATCACTAGCAGATAGGGAGCAAGCGCTTCCTTATCCGGGTAATCCAAGCTATGCCCGATGACTAATTCGTTGTCTAGCGTGGCGCGGCCCCATGCGCCAAAGGCCAGACACGAAGCGGAGTGCCATGGAGTGTCATTTTGTTGTCCCGCCGAGAACAGCAGGGGAAAAGATTCCCAAGTAGGCAAGCGATCAGATAGCGCCAGCAAGTCAGGGATTGTATTGAAGAGCAACACATCCTGATAGGATAACCCAGCACCATCTGCAATGCCTTGCATCTCCTCTTGCAGGTCACGGGGGACTCTCTGTGCAACCAAGCGTGCATAGGATAGCAGCCAGACATGTGCTACTCCACGCTGAAGGATGAGGCGTTCGTAAAGGTAATTGCGGATGAGCATACGCAGCTCATTGCGAAAGATGAAACCTTGTTGCAAACCCATTTCGTATGGCCTGCCCCGCAGATACACAACGCGCACTCCATTTGTTTCGTCTACCTCCCCAGTGGGATTCGGGACGTGTACTGGATGGAAACGTGGAGCAGAGAGCGCAATACTCAGGCTCAAGAGCAGCAGCAGACCATAATCAATTATTCGATGTCGCAACTTGCCTTCACCTTATGGCTAATCTATGAAGGAGACTGCGCAAGATGGCCGACCCAGGTTCGCTCCTACTTGCGTTCTCGCCCTTCAAAACGCAACCGCAATGGGGTGCCTTCAAATCCCCAGCGCTCCCGGATGCGGTTTTCCAGATACCGTTGATAGGAAAAATGCACCAGACGGCTATCGTTGACGAAGAACACTAGCGTAGGTGGATCTACTATAGGTTGGGTAGCATAGTAGAATTTCAATCGCTTGCCCCCTTTAGATGGAGGGCTATGGCGTGCAATGGATTCCTGTAACAGGTCATTCAGTTGACCTGTGGGTATGCGCTGGTAGCGCTGTTCATAGACGCGGATGGCTGTCTCTAGAACTTGATCAATGCGCTGCCGTTTCAAAGCTGAGACAAACAGCACGGGCGCGTAGGGGATGAACTTGATCTGGCTACGCACATGCTCCCTGTACGAGTCCATCGTGGTGCTGTCCTTGGGCACGAGATCCCACTTGTTGATGACTACGACCACGCTCTTGCTTGCTTCTAGGATGTAGCCAGCAATGTGTGTATCCTGCGCTGTCACGCCCTCACTGGCATCAATGAGCAATAGTACGACATCGGCGCGATCTATTGCTTTGAGTGCGCGCAATACACTGTATTTCTCTACACCTGGAGCTATGCTGCCACGCTTGCGAATGCCTGCAGTATCAATCAGCACGATAGATTGCCCATGCCATTTGAGAGCAGTATCAATGGCATCGCGTGTTGTGCCCGGTATCTCGCTGACGATGACTCGTTCTTCACCCAGTAGCGCATTGAGCAGGCTGGATTTGCCCACGTTGGTCCGTCCGACGATGGCGATTTTGATTGCCTTGGCTACCTCTCCCTCCTCTGGCACCGGGGGAAACAGAGCCACTACGGCGTCCAGCAAGTCTGCCACGCCAGAACCATGCAACGCGGATATAGCGTATACCTCCCCGAGCCCCAGAGAGTAGAAATCAGCAGCCTCTATACGGCGCTGCGGGGTATCCGCCTTGTTAACGGCGAGCAAAACAGGCTTTTGTGCGCGATGCAATATTTCAACAATTTCCTGATCTGCCGGAGTGACTCCATCCAACACATCGGTGACAAAAATAATCACATCCGCATCAGCGATTGCTTGCTGTGCTTGCAAACGCACGCGAATAAGCAGATCATCGTCAGAGCCAAGCACGAGCCCGCCAGTATCAACGAGTGTAAAGACGCGCCCCTGCCATTCCGCATCGGCATAGATGCGGTCGCGTGTTGTGCCTGGCAAGTTTTCGACGATGGCTAGGCGCTCTCCCACGATGCGATTGAACAGGGTGGATTTGCCCACATTCTGGCGACCTACAATCGCCACCAGGGGTTTCATTGAAGCCAAACCTCAGATCTATTCGCTCAGCAACGCGCAACAACCAACTGTTTAGTGGATATACAGGATGATGATGACTGCTAATCCCCAGAGAACAACTGCCAAGAGAAGAGGCCGATCCTTGAGCAACAAGTCCTCGGGTTCGCCTCCTTCTCCTTTGATGTGGACAAGGTACATGTAACGGAATAGCCCATACAAAACGAAGGGAATGGTCAACATCATGGCATGATTGGGAGGCAAGCCGGCGGCGGAAAAGGTGTACAAGGAATAGGCCATGGCAGTGCAGGCTGTGACCATTCGGATCATATCATCCAACAAGGGCAGGCTGTATTCGTTGAATATGCTGCGATGTTCGTTTGCATTCTCATTGAGCAGTACCAGCTCATGGCGCCTTTTGCTGATCGCAATGAACAAGGCGAGAAGCACCATGCAGAGATAGAGCCACGGCGAGAACCGCGCCGTCCTCACGATCACGACACCGGCTGCCACACGCAGGACAAAGCCTGCTGCAACTGTGAGTACGTCAATAATGACGATGTTCTTCAGCCAGAAAGAGTAAAGGATCATGGTGATCAGGTAAGTTCCTGCGATCGCTGCAAATAGCGGCTCAAGCCAATAGGCGATCGGCATGGAGGTAGCAACAAGCAGCACAGCCACAGTTAAAGCCAAACCAGGAGCCAGTTGTCCAGATGGCAAAGGGCGATTGCGTTTCATCGGATGCTGGCGATCCCTTTCTATATCTGACAAGTCATTGATGAGGTACACTGCGCTGCTAATGGCACAGAAGAGGCCAAAGGCCACTAGTGATTTGAGAAGAAATTCGGATACAAACAACTTACCGTCAAAGACAAGCGCTGCCAGAACGAATATATTTTTGGTCCATTGTTTGGGTCGCATTGCCTTAAATAGTGCGACGAGCGTTTTCAATCGCATCCTCCGTGTGAGCAAATGTCGTATTCTTTAAATAATAGCCAATTCTCGCCCTTTGTCAACTTGACTTATCCAGCGTCTGCGTTTATCCTAGCGCTGTGGAGAAAGAGCGACTCGATGTCCTGCTTTTCAAACGAGGGCTAGTCGAGAGCCGGGAGCAAGGCCGCCGGCTGATCATGGCTGGACAAGTATACGTCAATGGTGAGCTCATTGACAAGCCAGCCGCTCGTGTCTCTTTGTCCGCAACGATAAGCATTGAGCAGCTACCAGCCTATGTTAGCCGAGGAGGGATAAAACTTGAGGCTGCTCTGACCGCCTTTGATGTTGATGTGCATGGCCTAGTGGTGGCGGATATAGGAGCATCCACAGGCGGCTTCACTGATTGCCTCCTTCAACACGGCGCGGCGCGAGTGTATGCAATCGATGTCGGCTATGGGCAATTGGCTTGGCGATTACGGCAGGATCCAAGAGTTGTGGTTATGGAGCGCGTCAATGTACGCTACCTGAGTGAGTTGCCTGAACCAATTGACCTCGCGACAATTGATGTGTCCTTTATCTCGCTAAAATTGGTTTTGCCTGTGGTGATGCGATTGCTCAAGCCAGGCGGCCAGGTTATCGCTCTGATCAAGCCACAGTTCGAGGCTGGCCGTAAGCAGGTGGGCAAAGGAGGCGTAGTGAAAGATCCTGCCGTGCATCGCTCGGTGCTGTATGACATCCTGAGCTGGGCAGTTCAGAGAGGCTTGCAAGCCCGCGGCGTGATAGCCTCTCCGTTGCGTGGACCGGCCGGAAACATAGAGTTTCTCGCCCATTTTGTGCTCTGTACGGAGGAAGCACAGCCACATCTTGAAAAACTTGTTGAGGATTGTCTCGCTTCGCTCCAGCAAGGTGGAAAATGAGCAAAACGTTACTCTCAGGGCGGTGCGCTTTCAAGGAGTATTCAGCTTTATAGGGCCCTATTGTGAAAGGTATTAATAGTTGGCAGCCAGTAGCAGATGGGCTATAATGGGGAGAAATGACGATAGAGGCAGGTATATCATGATCCCGTTCGGCGATCTAAAACTTCAATACCAAGCCATTAAGGTCGAAGTGGATCATGCGGTGCAATCCGTGCTTGAAGACGGGTGGTTCATCCTGGGCAAGAATGTCGCTGCTTTCGAAAGCGAATTCGCAGCCTATTGTGGTGCGGGCTTTGCTATTGGGGTAGGCAATGGCACTGATGCCTTACAATTGGCGCTGATGGCTTGTGGTGTCGGGCCCGGGGATGAAGTCATTACAGCACCGAACAGTGCCACTTTCACTGCCTTGGCCATTTCTGCAGCAGGCGCTGTCCCCGCATTTGTTGACATCCATCCGGATACCTACAACATAGATGTGCAGAAACTAGAGCAAGCTATTGGACCTCGTACCAAAGCAATCATGCCCGTCCATCTCTATGGTCAGCCTGCAGACATGGATCCCATTCTGGCCATTGCTCGTGCGCACAATTTGTTTGTGATCGAAGATGCAGCGCAAGCGCATGGAGCTCTGTACAAAGGTCGCCATGTGGGGACTCTGGGTGACGTTGGCTGTTTCAGCTTTTATCCGAGCAAGAACCTAGGAGCTTTTGGCGATGGCGGCATGGTCATCACCAATAATCCCGGGATCGCCGACAGGGTACGTATATTGCGCAATGGTGGTCAAAAAACGCGTTATGATCATCAGCTTCTGGGCGTGAATAGCCGACTTGATGAGCTGCAAGCAGCAATACTACGCGTTAAATTGGGTTATCTTGACAAATGGAATGAACGTCGTCGACATATTGCAGCGCTCTATACCGCACTCCTCGGGGATAGCGAGGTAGAGCTTCCAGTGGAGATGCCTTATGCGAAGCATGTGTATCATTTGTATGTGATCCGCTGCAAAGAGCGCGCTGCACTGCAAAAATACCTAGCTGAACGGGGGGTAGAAACCGCAATACACTATCCTACTCCCATTCATCTACAAAAAGCGTACTCTTGGCTGAACTTGGGACTAGGGTCTTTTCCCATAGCAGAACAGTATGCCGAACAGGTTCTGTCACTGCCGATTTATCCGGAACTAACGGACGCCAAAGTCCGCCAAATTGCTACATACATTCGTGAGCGGCGTACATAGGAGAGCATATGAGCAAGAGCATTTCGGCATTCTTTCCCGCTTACAACGACGGAGGGACGATTGCCAGCATGGTTATTTCTGCCCTGCTGACCCTACGGGAACTGACGGATGACTATGAGGTGATTGTCGTCAACGATGGCAGTGTGGATTATACACCAGAGATCTTGGAGGAATTGGCCAGGGTATACGAAAATGTCCGTGTAATCCACCATGAACGAAATAAGGGCTATGGTGGAGCCTTGCGTACTGGCTTTGCCAATGCCACCAAGGATTTGATCTTTTATACCGACGGAGACGCTCAGTACGATGCACGGGAGCTGAAGCTACTCCACTCTGCGCTCGTAGAGGGCGTGGATATGGTGAACGGCTATAAGATTAGCCGTTCTGACCCATGGTACAGGACAGTCATCGGTCGCATCTATCACTGGATCGCCAAACTCAGTTTCGGATTGAAATTGCGGGATGTGGATTGCGACTTTCGCTTGATGAGGCGGGAGATTTTCGATAAGGTGCACCTCGAGTCCAACAGCGGGGTTATTTGTGTCGAAATGATGAAAAAAATCCAAGATGCTGGTTTTGTCATTGCCGAGGTTCCTGTACACCATTACCATCGCGTTTATGGTCGCTCGCAGTTTTTTAACTTTCGTCGCACGTTCCGTGTGGGGTATGACCTGATAAGGCTTTGGGTGAAATTGGTGCTCAAGCCCACACTGAGCAAATGGAAGGTATTGGAGCGCGCGAAGCAACCTGAGGGATAGGGACATGATGAACAACTGGAGCAAGAAGCAACGCGCTCGTGCTTTGCTCACGACCATCCTGTTGCTCCTGGGGGCCTGGCTATTATATCAGGCGCGCAGGGCGTTATTGCCGTTTTTGCTGGGTGCTGTTCTTGCTTACATTATGCTGCCATTTATTAACTGGCTGGATGACCATGTACGCACGTCCCGCGGCCGACGCTGGGTAAGGACCCTGTCTGTTATTATCGCGTATGCGTTGACCGTATACATTGTCCTTGCTGTATTGACATCTGTCATTCCACCAATTGGTGCACAAGTTGGGTCTCTGCTCCAACGCTTGCCCGATTTTGCCCGAAATGTCTACCGGGCTGCGCCTGATCTTGTGCAGGGCTGGTTAGATGTGTATAACACAATTGTGCCCGAGAATATCCGCCTTGCTATTCAACATAGTTTTGAGAGCACGGTGCAGTCCTTGATTCGAACTCTGCAGACGGGCATATTTAAGGGGGTGAACGTAGTTTTTACCACCGTCAGCTTTGTCTTAGGATTGATTGTGATTCCATTGTGGATGTTCTATATTTTACGCGATGAGCCCGAAATTCGCGCTCAGTTTTACCGACTTGTTCCCGATGCCTACCGCGAGGATGTGCGCAACCTCTTGCACTTGATTGATGTCGTTTTGGGAGCTTACCTGCGCAGACAGCTGTTCCTTTGCCTCAGTGTGGCTGTTCTGACCACAATTGGCTTGCTGATTCTGGACATAGACTCCGCTTTGCTTTTGGGCACGCTTGCAGGTGTCTTTGAGGTCATCCCCGTGCTTGGCCCGCTGTTGGGTGCGATCCCCGCCGTTTTGGTGACGTTGGCCACCTCGCCATCCAAACTGCTGTGGGTCGTTTTGCTGGCCATTATCGTGCAACAGATTGAGAACTACCTTCTGGTGCCACAAATTGCCCAAGGAACTTTCCGAATACATCCTGCACTGGCCATCCTCGCCCTTGTTATTGGGAATGAGGTGGCTGGCATCTGGGGGGTTATTCTCTGCTTACCTCTGATAGCTACGGTTCGCGATGTAACCTGCTATCTTTATCTACGTTTGTCGGACAGACCACTTTCGCCCGCAGAAGCTCTGGCCAAGGTGCATGCCAAGTCTCCTTCACCGCTTCCCATCCTGCAGCGAGTTAGAGCCTTGTGGAAGAAGTGATTATGAAGTCCAGGCAATCGAGTTCTCTGGATGTTGAACACCTGTATGGACAGCCTTTATACCCTGCCGCACCCCTTTCATGGCTAGCACCTTTGTGGTCATTCATATGCGGAGTGATCGCTTCGGCTAACTGGACCTGGACGGGCAGCAGTGTATTGCGCCTGTTTCTGGGCTTACTCTTGGCTGGCCCATTGCTGGGCACAGTCTGGGGAGCGATGATGCGTGTCCGGCAGCACATTAAGGTGCTGTGCAACTTGTCAGGCAATACAGAGTCAAATCCTATATTGACTTTGCCTTACACGCTCTCAGGCTCCACAAGTTACCGACTTGGTGTCCGATTATCCCTACTTTCCCAGTGGTGGCAGGAGGCAGAGTCTGTTGTGAGCAGGCCACTGGTGCAATTGGCGGCGAGCACGATCTTTTCCCTTACGGTGGCTGCTGAGTTAGGCCGGCCAAGCCTTATTTTCGCTGCGTTAGGAATCATCTTTGCTTATACTATGGGATTCAGCCGTGGGCGATGGGTTTTCCATCCCGTGTTCTCTATCTCGGTTCCGCTGTTTCTGAATTGGTTGCTGGGACACGTTGCTTTTGCGGCTTTGCAGCCTATATCGGTAGTCATGGCGGCATCCTTCGCTTTTGTTTTTTGTGGTTGCTTCCTATCCAACCGAACAGGTCAAAGCGTAGCCTGGCAATTGGTGCCACAAGTGGTAGTAGTAGTGGGACTTGTCGCCAGTGGCCAACCGGTGATTGCTGCGATCGTCACCTTGCTTGCATCTTCGCAGCTACTCTTGATTCAGCTATTGTGGAGGCCGGAGCGACGCAAACAGTACTTTCAGGCAATACAGTGGCAATTGGCGGGCAGCATGTTGTTGGCCGCATTGGCTTTAGGATATAAGCCGTGATTTGGATTGGCGCATTATTGACAGTTTTGGTAGTAGGGGCTATCCTATACTGGCTTTTGATCCTTACCGAGGGAGTGTATCTGGGGAATAAGGTAGTGGTTGCTCTCTACGACCGGAGCGCAGCTAGTTATGACCGGGTAAAGCAGGTATTGCCGCATGAGGATGGCATCCATCTAGCTGGTCCGCTGTTAACAGCGATAAAGAACATCCCTGCACCGCTGGTACTGGATGTCGCTACGGGTACGGGCCGACTACCATTGGCTTTGTTACGGCAATGGGATTTCCAAGGACGCATTGTTGGGCTTGATCTCTCGCGACAAATGTTAACCATTGCGCAGCATAAGACACGCGCACATAGTAACCGTGTCGGATGGATCTGGGATGATGCGATGCACCTCCCCTTTCCTAGCAGCAGGTTTCACGCCGTTACCTGCATAGAGGCTCTGGAGTTCTTGCCCAAGCCTTGGGAGGCTCTGGCCGAGATGGTGCGTGTGTTGCGTCCTGGTGGACAACTCATGATAACCAACCGAGTGGGGATTGACGCCCTTTTCCTTCCGGGACGCGCTCATCACCCTGCTAAGCTGGAGAAGAGTCTGGAGGCTTTAGGACTCGCTAATGTAAAGACGCGACGCTGGCAAGTTCATTATGACTTGATTGACGCACAGAAACCAGCAGAAGCACCTGAAAGGAAAGCACAATGAAACGAATTGCAGGGAATTGCTATAGGCTGTCTACGCCGACTACCAGATGTATGCCTTTGGTCATGGCCATTGTGCTCAGCGCGTGCCTTTTGGGCATCTGGGCCCATGGCGTTAAAGCGGATACATTCCATGTATGTCCTAGCGGTTGTGCTTACACTAGCATAGCAACTGCTTTGGAGAATGCACGGCCTGGGGACACCATCATGGTTGGGGCAGGTGAGTACCGGGAGTATATCTTCATGCGCGGTGGCGTGAGAATTCAAGGGGCTGGTCCTGAGCATACTTTCCTTATCTGGAATGGGCAACGCCCCGCCGTCGCAGGTTATCCACAGGATCTCACTGGTGCCGTGTTGGATGGCTTCACGATTATTTGTAACTCCCCGCATGGCGCCATCCATATTGATTATCCCCATGAAAAGCAAATCATCAGCAACAATGTCATTAGCAACAGTGTGGGCGAGTGGGAGAGCGGGGGCATCTGGATTGTAGAAGGTGCATCGCCAACGATTATCAACAATGTCTTTGTGGGCAATACCGTGCTTTCTTGGCAGGGCGGGGGAGCTATCTTTGTGCAGAATGCTGCTCCAGTTATCAGCGGGAATACCTTCATTGGCAATTATGCCGCAAATGGAGGGGCTATCGCTGTCTACAATGATGACCAGTACTACGCCACTATAACCAATAACACATTCATCAATAATGCAGCAGGAACAAGAGGCGGCGCCATTTATCTAGAAAACTCGTGGCCGGTAATCCGTGGTAACACCATTCTCAGCAATACGGCTGCATCTGGTGGAGGCATCTCCGCTGTTGGTAGTGGTTGCAGAGCCGTCATCGAGGGTAATCTGATTGCGTATAATCAGGCTCTGGGCACACAAAGTTACAATGTCGGTGGAGGATTGGCGATTGTTGATCAGGCAAATGTTTCTGTGGATCGCAATACGATCCGGGGGAACTCGGCGGTTCGAGGGGATGGTATCTACATCGAAAGTGCCATGGCACGCATCACGAATAATGTATTGACCGCTAACGGATTTGCAGAGATCTTGGTTAATGGCGCTTCCCCCTATATTATCAACAACACACTCTGGGGCATCAGCACCCCTAATGCAGTTGGGATAGACCTGCTTGGTTTCTCCAATCCTAGAATAGCAAATAATATCATCGCCTATGAAGCCTATGGTATCCGGGGTGATGGCAGGGCAATGCCCATTATCCGCTATAACGATGTCTGGCAGAATCTGATTGCGAATTATAGCGGTGTCACTCCAGGGCTAAACAATCTCAGCGTCAACCCTTCTCTCAGAGATCCTGCGAACGGAGATTACCATCTTAGTGCTAGCTCTTTGCTGATTGACGCGGGTTCCAGCGAAGATGCTCCTTCTTTTGATTTCGAGGGTGATGCTAGGCCAATTGACGGCAATGGAGATTCCGTCGCTCAGGCTGACATTGGTGCCGATGAATACAGCCCATCACCAGCGACGCCGACGCCGACGCCTTCGCCCATCCCACCAGGGACAGAGATCACGGTTACTTTGCAGCAGGCGAGCGATGGTTACTATGGAAGTGAGGATACGTACATCTATATGTATGGCCCGGATAGCAATTACTGTTTGGATTCAGTGCTTCGGGTTGGTTATAAGCAGCAGTACGCGACGCTGCTGCGCTTTGATCTCTCTCCCATACCTGCAGGAGCTACAGTCACCAGGGCTATCCTTCAGCTCTATGCGTCGGGTTGGAATGCCACTGACATTACTATCAACGCCTATGCCATTACGCGCAGCGTTGCTTTCTGCGAGGCTACTTGGAACCGAGCTCAATCAAGCAATCCATGGGGCCGCCCGGGAGCCAATGACACGACATCCGACCGTCGCGGTGCTGCTGAGAGTACCCTAACCACCAGTGGTATTCGCAAGTGGTATAGCTTTGACCTCACTAGGCTTGTGCAGGAGTGGGTCAGTGGCGGTCTGCCCAATAACGGTGTACTATTGCTGGCTGCATATTCCAGTGGCTCGTTCTATTTCTCCAGTGCCCAGGATGGCAGCCCGCCTCTGCATCCCAAGTTAGTCGTGGCGTATCGGTACGGCATAGGTGCAACACCAACCGCGACAGCTACCCAAGCCAGCCTCACGCCAACTCCGACAGCAATATCCACGCTTTTGCCTACAGAGACTCCTACAGCAAGCGTCACCAGTACGCCCACGCCTACACCTACTCCCATCCCCTCTGGGGTGGAGACTACGATTACCTTGCAGCAAGGGAATAACGGTTACACGGGCAGTGACGATACCTACATTTACCAATACGGCCCGACTGACAATTATTGCATGGAGAGTACGCTCAGAGTGGGGTACAAGCAGCAATATGCAGCGCTCTTGCGCTTTGATGTTTCCAGTGTGCCCTCGGATGCTGTGATAGCCCAAGCCACGCTGCAGATCTATGCTACTGCCTGGAGTGGTGCTGACATCAGCGTTGGTGCTTATGCAATTACGCGCAGTGTTGCTTTGTGCCAGACTACCTGGAATCAGGCCCAGTCGGGTAATCCATGGGGCCTGCCTGGGGGGAACGACACGACCAGCGATCGTCGCGCCTTGGCGGAGAGCACGCTGACCACAAGTGGCATCCGCAAGAGGTACAGCTTTGACCTGACCGCACTTGTTCAGAGCTGGGTCAATGGCAGCGTAGCCAATAACGGGGTTCTGCTGCGTGCGGGATATTCAACCAATACGTTCCACTTTGCTAGTACACAGTATGCGGACGCTAGTTTACGTCCCAAGCTAATCATCACTTATCGCCGATAAGCCCAAAACTATTGTCGGGGCTTTAGGCGCAGTGCTTTATGCATGGCATAAGGCATGGTGGTGAAAAGGGAATATCGCCCATTTACTGAAAAGGCAGAACATACGCTGTTTTGCTTTAGTCGACTCACGGTGTATATTTCTCTATAGGCCAAATCTGCCAGTGGGGTGCTTCTCCTGGTGCCGTTGTTTCCACAACCCTTTTACCAGAGGAGCCCCCCTTTTGTCAACATCGCTTGTACCATCTGATAGCGATCTACTGGCGCAAACGCAAGTTTTGCTCCACTCACTGTTTTGTGTTACACTTACACTGGTTCCTTAGCGATTGAAGTAATGAAGGCATACTCTATGAAGAAAGCATTCATCCTTGGATTGATTGCGTGTGTTGTTCTGGGGTGGGGTTGGGTTGACTTGGCCGCTGAGCCTCTTGCACAGGCGCAGCCCTCGAACATTACATCGCCTGCGGATAACTCCGTAGTGAGAGGTGTTGTTCCGATAGTAGGCACGGCTGTTGACCCTCAATTCTGGAAGTATGAGGTGCATTATGGGCCAGACCCAAACCCTATGAATCAATGGGTCCTTATTGGCGTAGTGCATGAGACGCAGGTGCTCGATGGACTATTGGAGACCTGGGATACCACCTTGGTCCCGGACGGCAAATACAGTTTGCGTTTACGTGTGGTGAACCGGACAGGCAATTATCGCGAAATTTTTGTACACGGGATATTGGTTGCCAACGCTGCGCCTACGGATACCCCAACACCAATGGAGCCGACATCAACACCATCGCCTACTCCGACGACGCCGGCGGCGACGCCAACGTTTATTATCCCAACGTCACCGCTAGCTCAACCTACTGCTACGCCAACCTTGGCTCGACCAACGCAGTCGGTCTTGCCCGAAGTGTTGGACATCCATGCATGGCGCCAGTCGCTCTGCTTGGGTGTACAGCTAATGGTAGTTATGTTGGTGCTTATAGCTCTGGTCTTTTTACTAAGGCGGCTATTCTAGATTTCGCTATTTCCCACATCCCGATCTCGAGCTGCAAAGGCATTGTCATGTCCCTATCTCTCGTCTCGTGATCGCTTGTCTTCGGGGGCTGGTCATCTTGACTAGCCCCTAGTGGTGTTCATCAGTACTGGAGGAATTGTGAAGCTCATCGTAGGCTTGGGCAACCCGGGCCCGAGTTATGCCAAAAATCGTCATAATGTTGGCTTCCAGTGCGTGGAACGTTTCATTAGACGACATGGGCTGACCCACGCTAGAGCCATGTTCAAAGCTCTGGTCACTACCGGTCAGGTGGGCAATATCAGAGTAGTGCTTGCTAGGCCCCTGACTTTTATGAATTTGAGCGGACAGGCTGTGCGCCCTCTGTTGCGTTGGTATCACATTGCGCTACCAGACCTACTGGTTGTCTATGATGACCTTGACCTGCCGTTGGGCAAGATTCGCTTGCGGCAACGAGGCAGCTCGGGCGGGCACAAGGGGATGCGTTCCATCATCGAAGCTCTGGGCAGTGAGGATTTCCCGCGATTGCGCATTGGCATTGGGCGTCCCATTAGTGGGGATCCGCAAGATTACGTATTGAGCGACTTTACACCAGACGAAAGCACCCTCATGGAAGAAGCCTATGAGCGAGCGATAGCAGCCATAGAATTGTTCATCTCCGAAGGCATTGTGGCGGCTATGAACAAGTTCAACGCATCAGGCGAAGACTCGAATTCAAAAGATTAGCTGTGAACCTTAGTGCTTTGCTGAAGGCTCTCCGTAAAGCTTCTAGCTATCGCCATGTCCTCGATGTCTTACAAGGGTCAAAGCCAAGCCCTTCAGTTTTCACCTTTACCTGGGGGCTATTGGATGCTGCTCGCCCTGCAGTGCTAGCTGCCTTGCAGTGCGATTGGGCTGGACCAGTTCTTGTGCTGTCCGCTCAACCAGACCGAGCTCGTTTTTTGCAAGAACAAGCGAGTCTGTGGTCCACTGATCCTACCCATTTATGGTACTTTCCCGCTCCAGATGCCCTTTTCTACGACCGGACTCCGTGGGATAGAGAAACGATTCAACGTCGTGTTTCCGTGCTTTCCGCCCTGGCCAATAAGGAGTATGTCCGTCCCCCGATGGTCTTTACTTCTGTCTGGGCGTTGATGACCTTGACCGCACCTCAGCCTATACTGCTTGCCGGGATACTCGTTCTGTCAGTGGGGCAGACTATTCGGCGAAGCGAATTGCTGGAGCATCTCGTTGCCTATGCCTATGAGCCTGTTCCTGTTGTTGAGGAACCAGGTTCGTTCAGCCAGCGTGGTGGCATCCTGGATGTTTATCCCCCAAATGCTTCGCAGCCAGTACGTATTGAGTGGCTTGGCGATGAAATTGAGAGCATGCGCACGTTCGATCCAGTTACTCAGCGTTCCTCTCAAACACTGGAAACGATCACCCTTTACCCTGCCAGTGAAGCTCTGCCAGGTTCTGCCAAGGCATCCTGTCTGCGCATGTATGATATGGATAGAGATGCCGATAGCCTAGTGACATCCCGTTGGCAACAGGATCGAGAGCGCTTGGAGCGGAAACAGTATTTCAAGGGAATGGAATTCTACCTGCCATGTCTCTATGCGGAGCATGCTACGCTGTTAGATTATCTGCCAATGGGTTTGTTGCTGGTCGTAGATGACTTACCTGCGATCGAAGCAGCCGCCGAAACATTGGAGTCGCAAGCTGCTGACCTTAAAGCTGAGTTGTTGGAAACGAAGCAACTCTCCTCTGATTTTCCGCCGCCTTACAAACCTTGGAGCGCACTGCGTGCAGACCTGGCTTCCAAGACAGGGTTTCATTTGGGTTACATCATGCCCAACGAAGAGGACAAGGAGACTACGCAGGTTCTTTCCATCGAGGAGGATACAACTTTCCGCATTGCTCCCAGCTACGGTGGGCGAGTTCAGCAACTGGTAGGAGACTGCCTCCATCTCAAGGCTGAGGGGCAACGCATTGTGATTGTCTCTCGCCAGGCCCAGCGACTATCCAATATGTTTAGCGAGGCGGGAGAATACATCGCGCCAGTGGAAAGTATGCTGGACATGCCACCTGCAGGAAGCCTGACCCTTGTGCAGGGCGCGCTGGCTGAAGGGTGGGTGCTAAGAGAGCAGCCTGCTAAGCAGGCACAGTTGACAGCACCTCCTGCACCCTTGATTACTTTGCTGACTGATACAGAAGTATTCGGCTGGGCCAAGCCGAAACGGCGTTATTTTACCCGCAAGAAGGCTGCTTCTCCGGAATCCTTCTTCGCTGAATTGCATGAAGGTGATTATATAGTGCATGTTGACCATGGCATTGGAATCTACCAGGGTTTAGTGCACAAAATCATTGACCACGCACAGCGGGAATACCTAGAGATCGAGTACGCCGCCGGTGACCGCTTGTACGTGCCGGTCAGTCAGATGGATCGCATCACGCGTTATGTTGGCAGCAGTGATCGGGCGCCCCAGGTGCATCGTCTAGGCTCGGCTGATTGGACGCTTGTCCGCGCGCGAGCCCAAAGGGCAGTGCAGGACATTGCCAAGGAACTGCTTGCATTGTATGCTGCCCGAGAGGTGGTGGAAGGACACGCCTTCTCACCAGACAATGTATGGCAGGAAGAGTTAGAAGCTTCGTTCCCCTATGAGGAGACAGAGGATCAATTGCGTGCCCTAGCGGAAGTAAAAGCAGATATGGAGCGACCCAGGTCCATGGATCGCCTCATCTGCGGTGATGTGGGGTATGGGAAAACGGAAGTCGCCGTGCGCGCTGCTTTCAAAGCAGTTATGGATGGCAAGCAGGTTGCTGTGCTTGTGCCCACAACTGTCTTGGCTCAACAGCACTTGCTGACTTTCCAGCAGCGTCTGGCTGCTTTTCCGGTAGAGGTAGCTATGTTATCGCGCTTTTGCTCGCCTCAGGAGGAGCGGAAGGTACTGCAAGGCCTGCGCGACGGGAAGATAGACATCGTCATCGGCACGCATCGGCTGTTACAGAAAGATGTGGAGTTCAAGGACCTTGGCTTGCTGATCGTGGACGAAGAGCAGCGCTTTGGCGTGCGACACAAAGAATGGTTGAAGCAGATGCGCCAGCAGATTGATGTGCTGACACTCACAGCTACCCCCATCCCACGCACTCTACACATGTCCCTGAGCGGGGTGCGGGACATGAGCACGATAGACACGCCACCAGAGGAGCGTTTGCCCATACGTACCCAAGTGGCTGAGTACGATGAGGGTCTGATACGGCGGGCTATACTGCGCGAAATGAACCGGGGCGGACAAACCTATTTTGTACACAATCGCGTACAGGGTATTCGGCAGATAGCGCAGCGATTGCAAAAGATCGTGCCGGAAGCGAACATTGCTATTGCACATGGGCAAATGCCAGAGGAAAAACTCTCTCAGGTGATGCTGGATTTTGCAGCCGGCAAATACGATGTCCTGGTGTGCACTTCGATTATAGAAAGTGGCCTGGATATCCCGAATGTGAACACGATCATCATCAATCGCGCTGACACTTTTGGCCTTGCCCAGCTCTACCAGTTGCGCGGTCGAGTCGGACGCAGCACTGTACAGGCGTATGCGTATCTGCTGCACGAAAAACGGCTACGACTGTCCGAAGTCGCCCGACGCCGTCTGGAAGCAATCCTCGAAGCCAGTGAGTTGGGTGCTGGTTTCCGTATTGCCATGCGCGACTTGGAGATCCGAGGCGCGGGCGAGATTTTGGGTGCACGCCAGCATGGCCATATTGCCGCTATCGGTTTTGAGCTCTATTGTCGCCTGTTGGCTCAGGCGGTGCAGGAATTGAAGGAGAAAGGACTCGAAGCAGAAGTGGTAACTCCAGGGGTGGCATTGCCACCGGTAATTGAGTTGCCACTGCAGGCTTATCTGCCTGCTGATTATGTCCCCAACGAGACTCTGCGGCTCAAACTGTATCAGCGCATGACCGCTCTCAGCAGCGAAGAAGAGCTGGATGAACTACGGAAGGAACTAGAGGATCGTTTTGGCCTTCTCCCTCCGCCCACTGAAGATTTGTTGTATGTGCTTCGCATCCGTTTGCTGGCCGGTCGAGCCGGAGTACAAGCCGTTGGTCGGGAGGATAACCACATCGTTTTGAAGCTGAGCGCCCCTGCTCAAGAAAGGGCTGCTAAAATCGCAGCTCAATTTGGCCGCCGTGTTTGGGTTGGACGGGGTCAGATGTGGGTTGCGTTAACCGAGGAAGAAAGCGATTGGCGCATGATGCTTATTACACTTCTCCTGCATCTTGGCGGTATGGATAGATCGACTACCCAGGGGGAGCAAGGATGATCGCGGTACTGACTGGTCAGGTGCATGTGGGCAAGACCACGGTATGTCGCGCAGTCGCCGAGTTGGCCCGACAGCGGGGCTACTGCGTGCGCGGCATTTTGACGCCTCCAATCCTGGATGAAAAGGGAGAACGCCTAGGTATCGAAGCACTGGATCTGGCTACAGGCGAACGACGAGTGCTGGCACGAGTGCATCAGCCTGATGCTCAGACAGGTGCCACCTTGAAGCCATTTGGGCTGGGAGAGGAATACCACAGTCCCCATGTGGGCCCTTATCACTTTGACCCCGAAGTTCTGCAGTGGGGACAGGATGTGATAGCCCGGGCCATTGGTATGGGATGCGACCTCCTCATCATAGACGAGATCGGTCGCCTCGAACTGGAGCAAAATAGTGGGTTCAATAAGGTTTTGGATCTATTGAGGTCAAGTGTCATTCCACGTTGCCTGTTGGTTGTGCGCGATACGCTATTGGATTCATTCCGCCAGCGCCTTCCAGGGCTCGAATTCATCACCTTCACAGTTACCGTGGAGAATCGCCATGCTCTGCCCATGGAGATTGTGCAACGGCTGTTTCTAGCCTAGGGAGTTGCTTTCGTAACGTTGTCAAATAGCAGGTGTTTCAGTATAATGACCCCGCTTTGCATACGGGGAAAGTATAACACAGCAGGAGAGGGATTATGAAGATTGTGGTTGATGCGATGGGCAGCGATCGTCATCCGCAGCCCGATGTCGAGGGAGCCGTGCAGGCCGCACGCGAGTACGGGGTTGAGATTGTGCTGGTGGGCAACCGAGAGGTTGTGGAGCCGGAGTTAGCGAAACACAATCTGTCTGGGATCAACCTAGCCCTTGTCCATGCCAGCCAAGTCATCGAGATGAAGGAACATCCTGCTGCCGCAGTGAAGAGCAAGAAGGATGCTTCCATGGTCGTCGCGATGCAGATGCTCAAGCGAGGAGAGGTTGATGCGTTTGTGTCCGCAGGCAATTCGGGTGGTGTCCTAGCGTCAGCGCTTTTTTACCTTGGGCGCATCAAAGGAGTCAAACGACCGGCGCTGTCCACGGTATTCCCTACGCGCAAAGGGCCATGTTTTATGCTGGATTTAGGGGCAAACACGGATTGCAAGCCGGAATATCTGCTTCAGTTCGCGGTCATGGGCAGCGTCTATGCTGAGCGCGTATTGGGCATAGCTAATCCTCGCGTGGCGATTGTTTCTAATGGCGAGGAAGAAGGCAAGGGCAACATGCTGGTGCAGGAAACGTACCCGCTGCTCAAGGCGAGCGGTCTCAATTTCATTGGCAATGCGGAGGGCAAGGACATCCCGGCAGGCTTTGCCGACGTGATTGTCACTGACGGTTTCACCGGCAATGTCATTGTCAAATTGACCGAGGGTGTGGCTGGCTTCTTGTTGGATATCATCAAAGAGGAGATCAAAAGCAGGCCCTTGGCCACGGTTGGCGCTCTGCTGGCAAAAGGCGCTTTCGACCAGGTGAAGAAGCGCCTTGACTACCGCGAGTATGGTGGCGGGCCGTTGTTGGGCGTGGATGGAATCGTCATCGTTGCTCACGGCCGCTCAGATTCCTTAGCCATCAAGAATGCCATTCGCGTGGCCAAGCAAGCCGTGGAAGAGGGCACGCTGGATGCTATCAAGGCTGGCATCACGCAAAACCTGAGCAAATTCTCGGAGGCGTAAGCAGTATGCGAGTGGTCATCAATGAGCCACTAGTCAAAAAGCAAGCTACTTTTGCTCGTCGTGCGATTACTATCGGGCTCACATTGCTGTTTGCCTCTGTGATGCTTTCGCTTAACCCGCGCTCTATGCTGGTTGCTTATATCGTGATGCTGTTGGGCATGCTTGTGATGAGCTGGGGAGCCATGCGTGGGAATAAATGGCTGCGTGACCCTCGTTTTGACCAAGCGCTAGACAAAGTGCTGAAGGGCCTGAATCATGGGTCACGGCTCTATCACTATGTACTGCCCGCCGACCATGTGCTCCTCTCGCCAGCTGGCCTTTTTGTGTTGCTCGTAAAGCCCCAGGAAGGTCACATTTCCTGCCGCGGCGAGAAATGGCGTCACCGCTTCAACCTGGGGCGCTTTTTGCGCACTTTGTTCGAAGAGCGCCTTGGGAATCCCAGCAGGCAGGTGCTGCTAGAGGTAGAGAGGTTGCGACGCTTTCTCGCCAAGCATCTGCCGGATGTGCAAGTGCCCATACAACCCCTGATCGTATTTAGCCATCCCAATGCTGAGCTGGATATTGTGGAACCCACTATGCCCGTGCTGCTTCTAGGCGATCTGAAGGCCTATCTGCGGGATGCCATGGCTAAGAAAAACCTGCGTCAAGAGACACTGCAGGCACTGACCAACTTATTCGATGAACAGAATCCTTGAATCGGCGAACACCCCCCACAGTCAAGCACGTTACATTCTAGTTCTGGCAATCATCCTGCTCGCTGCTTTTTCCTTACGCATTTGGCTGCTGGGCAACCAGAATATTTGGTGGGATGAAGGGCTCGCCATTTGGGCTGTGCGCCAGGGGTGGGCACAGATGACGCTTTGGACGGCAAGCGATGTGCATCCACCAGTGTATTTCTGGCTACTGTGGGCATGGGTGCGTTTGGCAGGAGAAAGCGAGTTCTCCGCCCGTTTCCTTTCACTCATTTGCGGGATGGTGACGATAGCCGCATTGTATCCACTGGGCAAATTTCTTCTGGGGCGCAAAGTTGCACTGGGCAGCGTTGCGCTTCTGGCTCTTTCGCGTTTCCACATCTGGTGGTCACAGGAAATGCGCATGTACATTGTGGCGACCATGTGGGGTGTATTGTCCCTCTACACCCTGCTGCGCTGGCTACAGGCAGAGGGCTTGCTGGGGTCCGAAAAGCCCGCTGAGCACCAACGGCAGCCTATGCTGGAGGGTTTCTGTTACGTCTTTACCACGGCGTCTGGCCTTTACACACTCTACCTTTTCGTCAGCGTCATTCTGATTGAGAATGTCTTTGTCCTCTACCTGCTATTCCGTCAGACAGGGAAGAACCGGTTATTCTTTCTCAGTCGCTGGCTCCTGATGCAACTGGCAATATTGGGGTTGTTCATCCCTTGGCTTGCGTTGGCGCTGCCGCGCATGCGCTCGTGGTCAGTGGCCACTCCGTTCAATTTTTGGGTCTTCATCCAGTTGTACGCTACATTGTTGACCTTGGGCATTTCTACCTATGTGGAGCGTTACACGTGGCTGGTCGCGCCGTTCTTTCTCATTATCGCAGTTGCTCAGCTCTTGCTACGACGCTTGCCTGCCCAGGAAGAAACGAGCAAGAGGCTCATAGCAATTGCCCCGGTAGCCTTTTTGCTTTTTCTATTTCTGCTGATCCCCTCTTTGATCGTGTATGCTGTCACATTGCCACGGGGGCTGTTCTACACACCTAGGATCGAAGCCCGCTACCTGGTTCTGTTTGCTCCCGCTTTTTACCTGTTGCTGTCCTGGAGCTTGTCCACCTTGTACCGCCAGATAAGGTGGGTTGGAGTAGGAGCTCTTGTCTTTGTGACTGCAATGTTCATTTGGACATTGCCGGGTCACTACGTGGGGCGCTATTTGCGTGACGAGCATCAGACCATGGTGCGCATTATCGCTGCCTACGCCCAGCCCAATGATGCGGTATTGCTGGTATCTGGCAGCCGTTATCCCATCTTTGGTTACTATTATGAAAGGCTGCCTGCAGGAAATATACGTCCTCCAGTGTACCCCTTGCCCCAACAAGCGCTGCAAATCAACCGTGACAATGTAGAACAAGAACTTGCTCCATTGGCTGCGAGTCATTCTCGATTATGGTTGGCCCAAGTGAACGCTCCGATGGAAGACCCAGAAAATCTAGTGAGGGATTGGCTCGATCAGCGCTACAGCAGGATATTGAGTTTTGGCTTCGGTCACAATGCTCTCATCTTGTTTGCTCCTTCTGGGACAGTGGCCGAGGTGAACCTTGGCAACTTGGCTCCACAGCATTCCCTGAGTGCACCATTGGGGGAAGGGGCAACTTTGCTAGGCTATGACTTGCCCACACAGCAATTTCGACCTCAGGATATGGTACACCTTGCCTTGTACTACACCTCTGATAGCGGGATGACCATTTCCGTGCGCATGGTGGATTCACAGGGGCGTATCTTGGTGCAACACGAAATCAACTTGCCACCCGCACAGCCGGTCGGGCGACAACAAGTGGATGTCAATATCTATGCCTATACACCCCCGGGCCTTTATCACTTCGAGGTTGAGGGACAAGGCACTGTGCAACACCCGCCTGTCTCGTTCGGCGAGTTGCGCGTGGCTGCAACCAAGCCTTTGCCCAAGGCTGGATCAGCACCGGTGGCTCTATTTGCTCAGTTGGAAGATGGCATTGAGCTCCTGGGTTATGGGCTTACTGATTTTTCTGGCAGATCTGTGCATGTCCTTCACCCAGGGGATACTGTTGTTTTGGATCTGTACTGGCGTTGCAGGCATAAGACAGCGCACAATTATACCATATTTACTCACCTGGTCGGCCAAGCGTATAATCCTGCTACGGAGGGCCCTGTCTGGGCTGGACACGATAGCCAGCCGTTAGAGGAAGGTTATCCGACCATGCAATGGTTTGTCAATGAGATAATTGTTGATCGCCATCTGCTCACTCTGGATGCGCAAGCACCTGCAGGAGATTATGAGCTCGAAGTGGGCATGTATCTTCTGGAAACCATGACGCGTTTGTCCGTGCTGGACGCCCAGGGACAAGTGGTGGGTGACCGCGTCGTGCTCGGACATTTCCAAGTCGTGTCGCCGTGATAAAAGGAGGGGCCATTGCTGCTCATCGCCTTAACCTGGTGCACAACAACATACGGACTCTGGCGGTTATACCGTCGTGGCTTTTTGAGCCACGATTTTCACAACGATCTGTTGGCGCTAGGGGTTTTAGCGCTGGCCACAGCGGGATTTTTCTGGCGTCTTCTCTTCTCAACGAATGTCTGGATGCCTGCAGGCGGAGGTGACCTAGTCTCATTCCTGTACCCTCTCTACACCTTTGCTGCGCGCAGCTTCCACGCTAATGATGTTCCATTATGGAACCCCTATCTGTATGGCGGAGCGCCATTTGCGGCCGATAACCAATCGGCACTCTTCTACCCGATTAATGTACTGCTTTTCTCCCTGCGGCCAAACCTGGACTATCGGACGATGGAATGGTTAGCAGTGGCCCACTTCTATTTGGCTGGAGTTTGTGCCTATTTGGGTCTGCGCTACGTAGAGCGTCAGCCCATGAAGCGCTGGGCAGCGCTGGCAGGTGCAGTAGCGTTCATGTTTTCGGATCTGTTCGTGACTCATTTCGGCAACCTGAATATGATCGCCTGTGCTGCTTGGTTGCCGTTGGTTTTTTGTTTCTTCTGGCGTGCTATGTGCGAAAAGCGGGTTGCGTTTGCGCTGGGCTCGGGGGTTTTCCTGGGCGTTGCAGCATTGGCCGGGCATATTCAGCCCCTCTTGTACATCATCCTGGCTTTGGGGTTATGCTTCCTGTACCATGTCTACAACCACAGAAGTTTTGGGTGGCGTGTTCTAGGGCAATTGGCCTCCCTGTTTGTGCTGACACTGGCAATTGCCTTTGGCGTTTCTGCACTGACATTGATTCCTGGCTATGAGATGTCACGCCTCTCACTGCGCGCAGATCTAACTTACTCAGAAGCAAGTCAGTACTCTCTACCTCCGCTGGCGTTAGTTGGCATCGTGGTCCCGGGCATCTTTGGCCGTGGTCCTGGAGGTTATTGGGGGCCATGGCCGCGCGTGGAAGTGGGCTACGTGGGTATCCTGACCCTCTTTTTAGCAGGCCTGGCTTTGTTGTTGCGCCGTGAGCGGCTAACACGATTCCTGGCTTTGCTCGCATTAGCAGCGCTTTTTCTGGCTTTGGGCAATTTCACTATCCTGCATGGTTGGTTATATCGCTTTGTGCCTGGGTTTAACCTGGTCCGTGCACCCGCCCGCTTTATCTACCTTTTGGATTTCGCCTTGGCTGGTCTAGCTGCACTGGGCTTGGATGCGCTGTTGCGTCCTATTCCCCACTCCAATCGGGGGACCTGGCGCCGCATCCTGCAGTTCTCCCCTTTGCTCGCATTCAGCGTAGCAGCGGTGAGCTTGCCGATTGCCTATGCCACGCTGCTTTATAGCCAGGATAAGGCTCCAGAGATTTTTGCACGCCTTTTGGCTGGCACAAGTGGAGTGGTTTTTGCCCTGCTCCTTCTGGGCTGCAGCGTATTGCTGCTGCATCTGCGCAACAGGCGCTGGGTTAGCCGGGCTACCTTGGGATTTGTTGCTTTCACTTTGATCCTGTTCGACCTCGCGAGCCTGGGCGCTTATACAGAGCTGGAGGCAAACGATCCCACGACAGGCTTCCAGCATCCAGCAGCGATTGCTTTCTTGAAAAACGATCCAGAGTACTATCGCATTGATACGCGCACAGAAGTCTGGGATGTTTGGCAACCCAATCTCAGCCTGATGCATGGCATCTTCGATGTATGGGGCATTTACAACCCCCTAGTCCTGGCTGATTATCATCGCTATTGGGAGGGATTGGGCAGTCGTTCCAGCCCTCTGTACGATTTCCTCAATGCCAAGTACCTCATCGGGCACAAAGATGTCGTCTTGGACTGGGGCAAGTTTGAGTTGGCTTTTGAGGCTGATCCCAACGTGAATATCTACCGGAACAAGAACGTTTTGCCCCGCGCTTTTGTTGTCCACAAATCGGAGTCGGTATCCGATCAAGAAGCGGCTTTTGCTGCGATTCACCGCAGCGGCTTCGATCCTGCCACCATGGTTGTGGTCGAAGGCGGCGAAACACTGGATCCTGGCCAAGTCGGCAGTTCAGAAGCGCGCATCGTGTCATATTCTAACAATGAAATCCAATTGGAGGCTTTTACTTCGTTGCCTGGCTATCTGGTCATAAGCGAGGTCTATTACCCGGGATGGCAAGTGGAAGTGGATGGCCAACTTGCCGAGTTGAAACGCGCCAATTACGCTTTCCGGGCTGTGTTCCTGACACCCGGAGCACACAAAGTGCGGTTCTATTTCCAACCCGCAGCCTGGAAAGTTGGGCTGGCGTGCAGTTTGTTCACCTGGATTGCGTCGGTTGTTCTTGCTTTCAGGATACTGATCGTACGTTGGCGAGTTCGCGGTTAGCCGTAGGTGTTTGTAAACCAAACACTTTGTGTTACAATAGCCTGTCAGTGATATTGCTGGCAAATATGGCATGTATGCATATCAGCCCCTGAACACATAGAGGAGGTCATGCGATGAACCTGCAGGATTTTGTGCGCCCCGCAAATGAAAGCCGCCGAGGCATCCATTGGTCTGCTTCGGTATTTCACCCCTCGGGCTCTTCGCTGGATTGGTGGATCAACGAATTGCTGGCTATGAACATGAAATGGGTGAAACTGCTGGATGATGGCGGGGGGTCTTCGAAGCATGTCTGTCAAAAGCTGCTGTCCAAAGGGATTATCCCCATAGTACGTCTCTACCGTGCTCGCCCTAATCCTGGACATCTTGGGGATCGTGAGAAGCAGACCGTTGCTGAGCTCATTGCACTGGGCGTGCGGTATTTTGAGACCAACAACGAGCCGAACCTGCCCGAAGAGTGGCAAGCAGGAGAATGGCAAGCGGGTGGCAGACCCGATGTTGTGATGCAGCATTGGTTACAAGATGCCAAGGCGATTATCGCGTTGGGTGGTTATCCTGCATTTCCTGCTTTGGCCCAATCCGGTCATCATTCTGAACACGGCAGTATCCCTTGGTACATCAATGCCTTCAACTGGTTGGATCAGCATGCTCGTGCTGATGCTTTGGAAGTATTCCGCAACGGGGCTTGGATTGCTGTCCACGATGGAGTGTTGAACCATTGCTATAAGGATAGCAATGGCGTCTGGCACTTTGAATACCCTTACGATCCAATTTGCCAGCAGGATCAGCCAGGCAAGACCATTATGGATGACGACAATTCCCTGATTGGTCATCGTGTGCCGGCGCAGTTGCTTCAGGAGCACTTTGGCTTACAGGTACCGGTTATCTCTACTGAAGGCGGTGTTTTTGTGCCCAAAGGGGGATGGCAGCAATGGGATTCACGCTATCCCGGCTATAACTACGAGGGACATGCAGAGCGCACGGTAGCCATGTTCCAGTGGTTGCGGGATAACGCCGAGGACTATTTCTTTGCGATGTGCCCGTGGCTCATTGCCAACGAAAGGATGGGGCACATTGATTCGTCCTGGACTGAAAGTGCATGGTACCGCATGGATCGTGAACTGCCGGTCGTAGCCGCGGTCAAAGCAATGGGGCCGGACCCAGAGCCTGTTTCCCCACTGCCCTTGGAGGAGACGTTGCGCAATGCAGCCTGGAACCGGCGAGGTCTGTCCTATAATCCGGATGCCGCATTCCCTAAGTACGCGCGCAAGAACAACCTAGGGTCTCCGTTGACGCCTGAGTTCGACATCAAGTGGCGGGGCAAGACCTACCGCGTTCAGGGATTCACCGGCGCCATTATCTACGCGGAAGTTGGGGATTGGGCCAATATCCGCAGCATAAGTTGGTAGTATCACGCCGGGTTCGCTTTTGCCCAGGATTGCAGAGCGCGCTGTACAGGTTCCGGCACTCTGTTCCCCGTAGCCCGACGCAGGAAGGCGAGGATCTGCTTCCAGGTTACTCCGCTAGCCAGACAGGCACGCACCGAATCAGCCCGTATTACATAACGTGTAATCCCATCCCGTTCATCTACCCAATGGGCAAAACGTTCCACCAAAAAGCGGTCATACCAACTTGCGGAATGCGGGACAAGCACTTGGAAATTGGGATTTACCACGATTTGCTGCGGTGGTTCTTCCTGGATTTCTCTCAATCCCAAAATGGCTGCCCCCAGAGTCGTAACCATGAAGGAAGAGGCACGTTGTGCTCCTTGTGCGTACCCCGTTACCACCACCCCGAGCCAGCATAAAGGGCCTTCTAGCAGGTAGCGAATCCATGCACCCTCCACTTTTTCCCAAGCGCTGTAGCCCATCAAATACTGGCCAGTATGAGCATCACGAATATACCAAGACTCATAATCTCCATCTGGACGCATAAAGTCGGGATCAATTTCGTGAATGGCCTCTACCAAGGAAGCGATGGTCAGCCACCTGTCGGTAGGGCATTTCAGTAAGTGGTTCAGGATACCCTTACGTGCTAACACAGGGTCATTGCACCAGCCGGTATCTTCGCAGTGTATGCCAGGAACCATCCAAAGTTCGTTCCAACTCGCATCTTCCAGCCAGGCCTGATAGAAGACGCGGCACCTGGTTATAGTTCCTTCTTTGAGCCAACTCGCCGCTACACTGGTTGGCTTCCATAGCCCTTCTTCCCTGTGGATCAAGCCCGTCTGCTGGCAGAGATGATGGAGAAGCAGTAGACGCTGTTGGTCTGCTGGATGGGCCAGCCTTGGGCGCAACTGGGCCAGCACATGTGGTGCCAATATGCCCATCCTGGCCCGTACTTCGTGGTTGCGCAAGTAGCTGAGGATGACAAATGCATCGCGGGCAAGGGCATCCCGGTCGTCGCGCACAACAGCTGGCTTTGGGGCGGGTTCTACAGTGAAAACAGGCAGGCGAATGGGCAAGGGCGGCAAGACGCTCTGGATTTCCGGTGGGATAAAGAACATCTCGCCATGATAATGCTCGTCTAGGCCATATCCGCGGTAGATGAGACCGAGAAACCAGAGCCTTTCCGTAGCTGAGGCAGGTTGTTTCCAAGCCTGCTCCCATTCGAGACGACCGGGGCCCAAGCGGCGGATGGGCCCATAGCGGCGAACCATGACATGAGCCTTTATCTGTCCTGTAGAGGCGACTAGTGCCAGCGCTTCCCTCTCCGCATCGCTCAGGCGTTGCAAAACCATACTCACCGTTTCCGCATTGGTCATTTCCATTTCGAGCCGTGCGATAATTTCAGGCGTTCGCTCATCAGTTAGAGAAATGCCCCATCCCTCTGCGATTGCCTCTAACATAATGCGTGGGTATTCCGCTAGACAGTCATGCAAGGACCTTGCCATATCCCCATTATATCTGCCTATGCCATTCATGGGAAAAATCTTCATGGGGATAACTGCCCAATTTCGCTGCTTATCATGGGGCTATTTGTTGATTTGGTGGCAACGGCGGTTGGGTGTATATTTAGGTTATTTGAACGACTTTTTCGATGAGAAGCTTAGTATGGGTTGTGGTGCAAGAATTCTTCCGACATTTATATCAATCTGCATATGCCCACTGACAAAGCATTGGGCATAAGCAAAAAGGTGGTAACTATGTCTCAAACTGCTCAAGAATTGGTGGAAAAACCGCGCTGGCGCACCATGCATCGCAATATCTGGGCTACCAGCCTGACCAGCTTTTTCATGGACATCTCTACCGAGATGGTGATCAATATCTTACCCTTGTTTTTGTCCAATGTGCTGGGCATCAAGACAAACATCATTGGGTTCATCGAGGGCATCGCCGAAGCGACGTCCAGCCTATTGAAGGTCTTTTCTGGTTGGCTTTCCGACAAACTGCGTCAGAGGAAATGGCTGGCAGTGGCCGGGTATGGCATTTCTGCCGTGGTCAAGCCCTTCTTTTACGTCGCTAACTCCTGGTTGGTCGTAGCGGCGGTACGCTGGGCTGATCGCATTGGCAAGGGCATTCGTACTGCACCACGCGATGCTTTGATTGCAGACTCAGTGCGTGAACAAGACCGTGGCCTAGCTTTTGGCTTGCAACGCGCGGCAGATACCGGTGGCGCCATGGTGGGGATTCTGATTGCCCTTCTGGTTGTTTGGCTCAGCCAGCGATCGCAGGTGGGGTTGACTGCGGCAACGTTTCGCGCGGTCGTGCTGATCAGCATTATCCCCGCGTTTTTGGCAGTGCTGTCCTTGGCACTGGGTGCACAAGACGTAGCGGTGACCAAGCAACAAGAGGCTCCCAAACTTGCTTTTCGCAGTCTGGGCAAGCCGTTCATGGTGTTTATGCTCATCGTGGGGCTGTTTGACCTGGGTAATTCATCGGATGCATTTCTTGTTTTGCGTGCCCAGGAGCGAGGGTTGAACGTCCTAGGTGTCCTTGCTATGCTCGCTACCTTCAATTTGATTTACACCTTGATTTCTGCGCCTGCCGGGTCGTTATCCGACCGCATCGGACGTCGTAGTCTGGTCATCGGTGGCTGGCTAGTCTATGCCCTCATCTATTTGGGCTTCGCGCTGGCCAAGCAAGGCTGGCAGGTGTGGCTGTTCTATGCCTTGTATGGCCTGTACTATGGCTTGAGCTACGGCACGGCAAAAGCGATGATAGCAGATATCGTGCCTGAGGCCGTGCGCGGTACCGCTTACGGCACCTACAACGCAGTTTTGGGCATCTTGGATTTCCCTGCTTCGCTTATTGCAGGGTTGTTGTGGGATGGGTTGCCCGCCCTGGGCTTCCGAGGCTTTGGCGCTCCAGCGCCATTCTTCTTTGGTGCGATCTTGGCTTTGCTTGCTGCTCTCGCTATGTGGTTGTGGAAGCCACCGGCGGTGGCGAACTTACATAATGTGAGCAGCGAAAGCGAGGGATAGGGCTGGACTGTGATCCAGTTTGAGCAGGTGCACCCCCTCGCAATGTGATGCTGAGCCGCGAAGCAGCGAAGAATCTCGCCTCATTGGGACTCTGCGCTTTCAAAATCCGGGTCTTGCAAAGATCTACCAACTCATGTGCGAAGCTCGGTATTCATATTTGACTAGAACGGCATCCTGCCTATAATGAGAAGCGAAAGGCTGCGACGGAGAGAGTAAGCGAGTGAGGGCCAACAGGGAGAGGAGGTCCTGGACTGGAAGCCTCCTTGGGAAGTACCTCGCTGAAGTTCACTCCTGAGCCGACGACTGAACCAAACGCCTGCCGCGTTTGTAAGTAGGTCGCTCCGGCAGCCCGCCGTTAGCCGGGCGGCTGGTAAGCCATGTTTAAGCGTTGGCCGCCAGCATAGAGAGGGTCAAGATACACTTGGCCAAACAGGGTGGTACCGCGGAGACGTAACGGTTGCGACTTCGTCCCTGAAGTCACAACCGTTTTGTTTTACTAACTGCAGAATAGTCCATCGGATGTTGGCGAGAGGGCATGCTTTGGGGATTTGAAGCAATCAAAGGGAGGCAAGACATGGTCTCAGATCAATTGCGCGCGCTGGAGAAGAAAGCTCTGGACGAACTGAAAGATGTGAGTTCGACGGAAGCCTTGGACAAATGGCGTGTCGCCTACCTGGGGCGGAAGGGGTCACTCACTGCTATCCTGCGCGGCATGGGGCAGTTGCCACCTGAGGAGCGGCCTGCCATCGGCCAAGCTGCCAACCAACTCAGGCTGACCTTGGAGCGGGCTTACGCAGAGAAGGCAGAAGCACTCAAACGGGAGGAAATCCAGCGCCGGCTAGCAGAGGAACGGATTGACGTGACTTTGCCAGGACGTCCGGTTGGCCCTGGCTGCCTGCATATCAGCACACGCACATTGCGCGAGATTTACGCCATCTTCGCACAAATGGGCTTCCAGGTGGTGGAAACTCCGGAGGTGGAAACAGATCTCAATAATTTCCAATTGCTCAACATCCCTCCCTACCATCCCGCGCGCGACATGTGGAGCACGTTACACACCACGCGCGAAGGGGTGTTGTTGCGCACGCATACCTCCCCAGGGCAGATACGGGTCATGCGCATGTATTGTCCCGAACCGATTCGGGTCATCTTGCCCGGAAAATGCTATCGCTATGAGCAGGTCACGGCTCGACATGAATCCATGTTCTACCAGGTTGAGGGGCTGGCCATCGGCTATCATGTAACGATGGGCGACCTGAAAGGTGTGCTGACCCACTTTGCCCGACAGATGTTTGGTGCAGAACGCAAAGTGCGCTTCCGCGCCAGTTACTTCCCGTTCACAGAGCCCAGCGCAGAGATGGACATTGATTGTATCCTTTGCAAGGGCAAGGGATGCCGTGTTTGTAAGTACACAGGCTGGCTAGAGATCTTGGGCTCGGGCATGGTGCATCCACAGGTGCTATGCAACGGAGGCTACGACCCTGCTATCTACACTGGCTTTGCCTTTGGCATGGGGCCAGAGCGCATTGCCATGCTGAAATATGGCATTGATGATATCCGTTACTTCTTTGCCAACGACTTGCGCTTCTTGCAGCAGTTTGCGTAAGCCAGATATTGTGAAGGAGATGACACGATGAGGGTACCGTTAAGCTGGCTAAAAGAGTATGTGGACATTGTGCTGCCTTTGCCCGAATTGGCGGAACGCATGACCTTGGCTGGGTTGGAGGTAGCAGCAATCGAGCAGATTGGTGCGGAGTGGGACCGCGACAAAATCGTAGTAGGCGAGGTAGTGGAGGTGCGCCCGCACCCCAATGCTGACCGCTTGACCATCGCCGTGGTGGATCATGGCGCGGGTGAGCCAGAGGCTGTGGTCACCGGAGCAACCAACTTGAGGGTGGGCGACCGTGGGCAGAAAGTAGCCTTTGCCCGCAGTGGCGCCAAGCTCATCGATGGCTATTCCGAGGAACGGCGCTACATTACGCTTAAACCGACCAAGATTCGCGGTGTGCTCTCGGCAGGCATGGTCTGCTCGGAGAAGGAACTTGGATTGTCGGACGAGCATGAGGGCATCCTGATCCTCGATGCAGATGCGCCGGTGGGGGTGCCTTTGCAGGACTATCTTGGGGACACGGTTCTGGATATAGACCTGACCCCTAACCTGGGCCGCTGTCTCTCGGTCATTGGCGTGGCTCGAGAGGTGGCTGCACTTACTGGCCAGAAGCTCAAGTTGACTGAACCAACAATGAAGGCAGAGGGAACGCCCATTGCGGGTCAGATCGAAATCGAGATCGCCGATCCAGACTTGTGTGCGCGCTACAGTGCCACATTGATTAAGGGGGTCAAAGTTGGCCCATCGCCCGTATGGATGCAGCGGCGTCTGCGCATGGCTGGGATGCGCCCCATCAATTGCATCGTGGACATCACCAACTATGTCATGCTGGAATGGGGCCAACCCCTGCATGCCTTTGACTATGATAAGTTGCGCGGCCGCACAACAGGTGAGAAACCTGTGATTATTGTGCGTCGCGCCCGGCAAGGGGAGACCATTACCACTTTGGATGGCGTTGAGCGCCAGCTTGAACCCGATATGCTGCTTATTACCGATGGCAGTGGCCCTGTGGCTATTGCTGGCGTGATGGGCGGCTTGGACACTGAAATCAGTCCCTTCACCACGAACGTGCTTCTGGAGTCTGCCAACTTCAACAATCTCAATAACCGCCGTACCTCCGAGTTGCTCAAGTTGCCCAGCGAAGCATCGCTTCGCTTTGGACGTGGTTTGCCCCCTGAGGCCACAGTCATAGCTGCTCAGCGTGCTAGCGAACTGATGCGTCAACTAGCGGGTGGAGTGATCGCAGCAGGCATTGCCGATTGCTACCCTGTAAAGCAGCAGATCAGGACCATTGACCTGCCATCCGGGGAGGTCACCCGCTTGCTGGGCATCCAGATCAGTCGCCAGCAGACGGTGGGAATCCTGCAATCGCTGGGATTCGCCTGTGAACCTGGCGAAGATCCCGCTCCAATTCGCATTACCGTGCCTTATTATCGCCTGGACGTCGAGATACCCGCAGATGTAGTAGAAGAGGTGGCGCGTGTTGTTGGCTATGACAAGATACCGGATACGCTTTTGCGGGACGAGTTGCCGCCACAACGCCGCAATTTCAGCCTGGAGGGAGAGCAGCAAGTGCGGGACATCCTCGTTGGCTGTGGGTTGACGGAGGTAATCACCTACTCATTGACCAATCTAGAGAGCGTGTCCAAGCTCGATCCTGCCAGGAAAGCAGTGGATCCAAACGGCTATATCCGCTTGGCCAATCCGCTAACCAGCGAGCGGGAATATATGCGGCGCACTCTGATGAATTCACTGCTAGAGACGCTGCGCGATAACCTGCGCTTCACGGAGCGGGTGACTATCTTTGAGATAGCGAGGGTCTATCTGCCGCAGCCAGGGCAGGAGCTTCCGGACGAACCTCGCCGTTTGGGGATTGCGCTGACTGGCCCTCGTCACGTCACGAGTTGGGCAGTAAAGCGAGGGGAGCCACTAGACTTTTATGACCTGAAAGGCGTGGTTGAAACTCTGCTCCATCATCTGCACATTACTGGCTATTCCTTCGAGCCGACAGATCACCCCGCATTCCAAACTGGCCGGGTAGCCAAGCTGGTGATGAATGACTGCGACATCGGCGTGCTAGGCGAGGTGCATCCACTGGTGCGGGAGAATTTTGATTTGCCTGCGCAACGGGTGTGCCTATTGGAGTTCGACCTGGAAGCCCTTCTGGCGCTTGCGCCCTCCTCCTATTACTACCAGCCAATTTCGCGCTTTCCTGCCGTAGCGCGAGACCTGGCTCTGGTTGTGGATGAGGATGTGCCCGCAGTGCAGGTGCGCGACGCTATTGTGAGGGCTGGTGGCAAGTTATTGCAGAAGGTGGAGCTGTTCGATGTGTACCGCGGTGCACCGGTGCCACCGGGCAAGAAAAGCTTGGCTTATACACTCACCTATCAAGCCATGGACCGCACCTTGACCGATGACGAAGTGGACAGAGTTCAATTGCGCATACAAAGAACACTAGAGAGAGAACTAGGTGCGCAATTACGTACCTGAAACAGATTCGTGCTCACGAATGATAGAGATGACGGAAAATTTCTATTTATGTGGGCTTGATTTATAATCCAACGGGCTAGTTTTATTCTCAAAAAGGCTCTATGACCCCTTGTGAGTTGTGACAACTAAAGAGTGCGCGCGAGTGAAGTGAATACCAAATATTTGGAAACGCTAGAACTCAATAAGATTCTTGAACGCCTAGCGGCTCACACTTCGTTCTCGGCTGGACGCGAACTGGCTCTGAGCCTGCGGCCTTCTAGCGATCCCGAGGAAGTGCGCAGACGGCAGCGGGAAACAAGTGAGGCTAAACTGTTGCTTTTGTTGCAGCCGGGCCTGTCTCTTGGCGGAGCACGGGATGTGCGTCCGGTGGTCAGGAATGCCGAGATTGGTGCAATGCTGGATGCACAGGCATTGCTTGATGTGCAGGCAACTCTGGTCAGTGGCAAAACGCTGCGTCGCGCTATCCTGCCCAAAGCAGAACGCTTTCCCACGCTGGCAGCCATTGCGCAACGGATCGAAGAGTGCCCCGCTCTGGTGGCACAAATCGCACGCTGCATCAACGACCGTGGTGAGGTTTTGGATAGCGCTAGCCCAACCTTGGCGCACATTCGACGCGAGTTGGCAGTAGCACGAGACCGACTTTTGGATCGCCTCAATCGCCTGATTTCCTCACCTGATAACGCGCATTACTTGCAGGAAGCTTTGATCACTCAACGCAGTGGACGGTATGTCATTCCGCTGAAAGCTGAATTCAAGGGACGCATCCCTGGTATCGTACATGACCAGTCGGCAAGTGGAGCAACTTTGTTCATCGAACCCTTAGCCGTCGTGGAATTGGGCAACCAGTGGAGACAGCTTCAATTGGATGAGCAGCATGAGGTTGAGCGCATCTTGCGCGAGTTGACTGCCGCTGTAGCCGAGCACGCTGAGCCAATACGCGCGACCGTGCAGGCTCTGGCTGAATTGGACTTGGCTTTTGCCAAGGCCAATTACGCCTTCGCAATCAAAGCAGTGGAGCCTGACTTGATCGAGAGTCCGGGCATCGCTAAAAACTCCCAGGCCTTGTTCCCCGAATACTTGCACCTGCTACGTGCGCGACATCCTCTCTTGCCTGCAGATACTGTGGTGCCCATTGATGTTCACTTGGGCGGCGAGTTCGCCATCCTGGTGATCACCGGCCCGAACACAGGGGGCAAGACGGTTGCCTTGAAGACGGTTGGACTTTTGGCCGCGATGGCACAATGCGGGTTGCAGATATCCGCGGCGGAGGGTTCGGCTTTGCGGGTATTTTCTGGGTTATTTGCCGATATCGGCGACGAGCAGAGCATTGAGCAGAGCCTATCCACTTTCTCTTCCCACATGGGCAACATCGTTGCTATCCTGGCTGAAGCGAATGAAAACTCGCTGGTATTGCTGGATGAACTGGGTGCAGGCACCGATCCTACGGAAGGCTCTGCGTTGGCACGAGCTATCCTCAGCGAGTTATTGCAGCGGCGCATTCCAGCCATGATTACGACTCACTACAATGAGTTGAAATTATTCGCGCAGGCCACACCGGGGGTGGAGAATGCTTCGGTTGAGTTTGACGTGCGCACATTGTCACCCACCTACAAACTGACCATTGGATTGCCTGGCCGCAGCAATGCCTTTGCCATTGCTCGGCGTCTGGGCTTACCCCAACCGATTATCGAGGAAGCGAGGAAGCTGATCTCTGCAGAAGACATGGAGGCTGACCGCATCCTGGAGCGTATCCGTCGCTCACGCCACGAAATAGGCCGTGCTACGCACGCTGCTCAATCTACGCTGGCTGCGGCCCGCGAGAAGGAAAAAGAGGCGCGCCGACTGCTGCGCGAAGCGGAGCGTGAGCGCCGCCAGCTCCTGGCTGAAGCCCGGGCGCAATTGGAGCAAGCGCAAGAGGAATTGCGACGTATCCGTGAGATGATTAAACAGCAGCAGACAACCCAAGCATGGCTGGAGGAGACCGAACGACGTATCGCAAAGGCGATGCAGGAACAGAAACAAATCGAACCGTCGCCCATTCTGGAGAAAGCCCAGGTCTTGCAGGAGCCGTTGGCGGTGGGGGATACAGTTTGGATTTCCAGCCTGAACCAAATGGGCCAGATTCTTCACCTTGGTGAGGAGGAGGCGGAAGTGCAGGTGGGCTTGTTCCGCGCAAAAGTACCCGTGCTCGATCTAGAGAAACGACAGCCGACCAGCCCACCCAGGACTGAGAGCGAAGTGCACATTGTACTGTCCCCGCGACCTATGCCAAGCGTGGAACTCAGCTTGCGAGGCATGCGTGTAGAAGAAGCGCTGCCCCTCCTGAACAAGCACCTGGATGACGCTTATCTAGCCTCTCTGCCCTATGTGCGCATTGTCCACGGCAAAGGCACGGGCACATTGCGCAAAGTAGTGCGCGAAGCCTTGGCCGCGCACCCATTAGTAGCCTCTTTCAAAGCAGGGGAATTGAACGAAGGTGGCGAGGGGGTAACCATCGTCAAACTGGTGCCGAAGGTATGAGCAAACTCACCATCTATGTTCTGCTTTTTGTAGATTTCTTGACCGTTGGTATGCTGCCTAACACTGGCAAGTCGAACCACTGTTCCATTTCCTGTGGCGTTCGCACCAGTTCCACACGTGCCCATTCCAGGAATAACGCCGTGAGCAGTCCCAACACCAATCCCCCGCCCACACCGGCAAATGCCAATAGGCGCATTTTCGGCCAGGTTCGGCTGGCTGGCTGAGCGCTTCCGTTGAGTATCGTGGCGGTCAAGCGGTCCAGGGGGTCCTGTTTTGCGGCGAACGCCTGCACATCCTCGATCAGGACCTCCGCAGCTGCCTGCGCGACACGTTGAGCAAAAACAGGATCCTCATCGGTGACCTCGATTTTGACTTTGTACTCGTCTTTGATAGCCTCTGCTTTGATTTGCGAGCGCAGTTCAGCAGCCTCTATACCGCTCAACCCGAGCCGCTTTATAACTCGCCGGGCGGTGCTCTCGGTCTGGACGCTTGACGCATAGTTGCGCAGCATATTGACCACCGTCTGGCTTAGACCTTGTTCGAGCCGGGCTGGGGTAATCATCAATTCCGCGATCGCACTGTAGCGCGGAGTTTGCAGTTTGCCCAAGCCGAGCGCTGCCGCAGCACACAACGCGGTCACCAGCACGATAACCCAGCCCCAACGCCACAAAACCTCGATATATTCCCACAGTTCCATAAATCTGTCCCCTTTGCATTTCTGGAGTAGGGGCAAGGTGTGTCTCGCCCCTACTCCAGAGTCCTCAGTCGGTCCTGCACCTTGGCATACCGTTGGCGATAGTCCTCCAGTTTGGCTCGTTCCTTACCGACCACCTCTGCAGGCGCCTTGGACAGGAAATTGGGATTGGACAGCAGTTTCTCCGCGCGGTCGATTTCTTTCTGCATTTGCTCTAACTCGCTGGCCAGCCGTGCTCGCTCGCGCTCAATATCCACAAGGCCGGCCAGCGGCAGAAAGACTTCATAGTCGCCTACCACCAACGCCAGCGCCTTAGGTGGCTTTTCCATCAATTTCTGTTCAATATATAGTTGGTTGGCATCTATACGTGCCAGGCGGATAAGGATATCTTTCTGAGACATGAGCATATCGTGCTTCTGACCTGCCACAATGGTGGCTGCGATCGCCTTTGTAGGCTCCACTTCGTACTCAGCGCGTGCGTTGCGGATGGCGCGTACCATTTCCATGATGGGCGTCATCTCTGCTTCAGCTGCTTCATCCAAAGGATCGGGCTCGGGCCAGGGCGCGATAATCAACGCCTCGCCTTCATGAGGCAGATACTGCCAGATTTCTTCCGTAATAAAGGGCATAAAGGGGTGCAGCAAGCGCAAAGTACGTTCCAGCACGTACACCAGGATAGCCTGTGTTCGCTGTGCAGCAGTCTTATCATCACCATAGAGAGGCACTTTTGCAATCTCGATATACCAATCGCAGAATTCACCCCACAGGAACTCGTAGATTTGACGTCCCGCCTCGCCGAACTGGTACTGGTCAATCAAGCGTGTCACATCCAAAATCAGCCGATTGTGACGGCTCAAGATCCAGCGCTCCGGCAGGCTCAATGCTGTTGGCTGCTCTTTCCATAAGGTGGCCAGGCGCTCTGTATCTTGTACGCTGTACTCTTCATCCAAGTTCCCGAGTACAAAGCGCGCTGCGTTCCATAACTTGTTGGCAAAATTGCGTGCCGCTTCCACTTTTTGCATGGAGAGTTTCATGTCATTGCCGGGTGTGCTGCCCGTCAATAAGGCAAAGCGCAGTGCATCCGCGCCGTAATCCTTGATGACCACCAATGGATCCACCACATTCCCTTTGGACTTGCTCATCTTCTGGCCATATTCATCGCGGATCAGACCATGTAGGTACACGGTGTGGAAGGGGATCTGGCCGGTCATTTCCAGACCCAACATGATCATGCGCGCTACCCAGAAGAAGAGGATATCGTAAGCGGTCTCCATCACGTCGGTGGGATAGAAGTAGCGCAGGTCTTCCGTGTCATCGGGCCAGCCCAGAGTCGAGAAGGGCCATAGCCCGGACGAGAACCAGGTGTCCAGGATGTCGGGATCCTGGTGGATGTTGCGGCTACCGCATTTCTGGCAAGCGGCCAATGTCTCTTCAGCGCTTGCGCTCATGTGTCCGCAATCATCGCAATACCACACGGGGATGCGATGCCCCCACCACAGTTGTCGTGAGATGCACCAATCGCGGATGTTCTCCATCCAGTTGAAATATACCTTGGCAAAACGTTCCGGTACGAAGCGGATGCGCCCATCACGCACTACCGCAATGGCTGGCTCCGCAAGTGGCTTGATCTTGACGAACCACTGCAGAGATACGCGTGGCTCGATCACGGTATGACAACGCTGGCAATGCCCCAGCGCGTGCACGTAAGGCTCGATTTTGACCAGCAATCCCTCCTTCTCCAGGTCTGCTACCAGGTTCTGACGGGCTTTATAACGATCCTGTCCAGCGTATGGGCCAGCGTTCTCGTTCAGCGTGGCATCGTCGTTCATGATGTTAATGATGGGCAGGTTGTGCCGTTGCCCTATTTCATAATCTGTTGGGTCGTGCCCCGGCGTCACTTTCACTGCGCCCGTGCCAAACTCGGGGTCCACGCTCTCGTCGGCAATAATCGGGATGTGCCGATGCAGTGCCGGCAGGATGGCTATGCATCCCACAAGCGCTTGATAGCGCTGGTCACGCGGATGCACAGCCACAGCTGCATCGCCCAGGATGGTTTCCGGGCGGGTCGTGGCTACAGTGATGTACTCTCCTGGAACGGATTCCAGCGGGTAGCGTACATAATACAGTTTGCTCTCTTCCTCCTCGTGCTCCACTTCTAAGTCAGAAAGAGCCGTGCCGCAACGGGGGCACCAGTTCACCAGATAGTTGCCGCGGTATATCAGCCCCTTGTTGAACAGTCGCACGAAGGCTTCGCGCACAGCACGCACGAGGCCCTCGTCCATGGTAAAGCGCTCGCGTGTCCAGTCGCATGAAGTGCCCAGGCGACGGTGCTGCTGGGCAATGACGTGGCGATAGCGATGCATCCAATCCCAGATACGCTCCAGGAATTTCTCCCTGCCCAGACCCTCGCGCGTCAAGCCCTCCTTGGCAATCTCCTTTTCCACCACATACTGTGCGGCGATGCTGGCGTGGTCTTCGCCAGGCACCCAGAGGGTAGGTTCCCCCTTCATGCGATGGTAGCGGATCATCAGATCCTGCAAAGCAGCAGTGATGGCATGACCCAGGTGCAATTCGCCGGTCACGTTGGGCGGTGGCATGGAGATGACAAAGGGCTTTTTGCTGTAATCAATCTTGGGCGTGAAATACCTCTTCTCTTCCCACCAGGCATAGATGCGTTGCTCCACGCTGCGGTGATTGTACGTTTTCGACATCTCTCGCTTGGCCATAGTCATTCCTTTCTGTTCCAGATAAGATCCTCTGTAGAAACGAATAACCCCTTTCATCCTCAAGGACGAAAGGGGTTCTCCCTCGCGCGGTACCACCTTGCTACGAGTGCACGTGCACTTGCTCACGACTCGCCACTCAAAGCGATAACGGGCTTACCCGTGTCAACCTACTGCGGACCCGCTTGGCCCAGAAACCAGATTTTTGCCCAAACCTGGTTTTCCCCGACCCTGTTCGGCTGACCAACTCCCAGGCGACCTTTGGCGGCTCTGTCTGCGGGCGGCTTTCAACCAGTGGCCGCCCTTCTCTACCAGACGAACTTCGCCTACTCCTCCTGCTCACGGTCTTTCGCTGCTATCATAGCACAGTTTGTGCATGGTGTCAAACTTTATCTAGCACCCCTGGGGCGATTCGAACGCCCGACCGACTGCTTAGAAGGCAGCTGCTCTGTCCACTGAGCTACAGGGGCTACCTGTAGTGCTGTCGCAGTCGGTAACTACTACCTTTTGTGGTTTGTGTTGTTAAGTTGACCAATCGTTTATGCCAAAGCAGTTGCTCTATTTCGGCAATCAAAAAGCGAACTACTATGCTTCGTAGTCATCCAGGAAGGCAGCCACATCATTCAGTTCGAGGTTAAACTTTTCGCCTGCTACAATCCGGTTGTGTGAGTCAATGATTTGGTAGCCCCCCAGATTGTCTATGCTGAGTGAACGACGTGATTTGTGCAATGCGAGTCCTAATCGCTTTGCACGACGCCGCAACCAGTTCTCAAGCGATTTCGATTCTGAGTCCATCCCGTTCACCTCTTTTCCTGTCAAATGAAAAGCCCCGCCGGTATTTGCACCGACAGGGCCTTGTGTTATAATTTCCCTGCGCTCGGTGCCGATACCACCGACGCCGTGCCCTGGATGTGCCTACATCGCAGGGCTTTTATCATCACGTTTGGATTCTAAAAGGTCAATGCCACGCACGAAGTATTGCCGGCCTACCCTGAAGACAGGCAGCTTCCTCTGCTGCGCCAAACGGCGCAAGGTAATCACGTGCAGGCCTAGTATTTCTGCTAGTTCAGGCAAGCGATAGACTTTGTCAGGCTCTATTGTCAACTTTCACCTCACAAAAATTTGCGCAGCAGTTTCGTTTTCGGTTTGCACCTCGCTATAAATTCGTAAACTGCGTAAATCAACGAATCGGTAGCGGTTTTTTTGAATTTTGTTTTCAAACTTCGCACTATGGACATTATGTTATATAGTGCCCTTTCCCACTATGTTCTGCTACGCAAACTATAGCACAAAAGGTTCAAAATGTCAAATCCCGTGCTAGCCACTCGTCAATTTGTGCAAAGTCCTCCCACGTTATAATCCCGTGGGTGGCCACATAGCTCCAGTAGTCCTCCATTTCTTTGGCCAAATGCTCAAAGTCCTCAAGCCACTTATCCCAATCAATGCTAAAGTCCGCCACTGATTGGCTCATTTCCGCCCTCCGTCTACCCATTCGTTAAAACCCGTAATTTTGCCGTAATTTTGCCTAGAACATTTGTTCACCGTCTCAGTAACTTATACCGCCTAAAACCTCACTCGGTTTTTTCCACTTTTGGCAACTTGCTCTCGATGTGCCTGTACCCATCTAAGCAACCTGCCTCCGCTTCAGTTCCCTCATGTACTCGTATCCACGGGTCGCAGTTACACCATCCCCCACGAAAGATAGCACACCAGTCATCGTGGTAAACGTCCACATCGTGCACCCCTACCATCATGGGCAATTGCCCAGTTTCAACCATCCATACCAGCTTTTTTATATGATTATGCATTTTAGCCTTTATACCTCGATTAATCATGGCTTCAGAATGACCTACAACGCTTACAACACCTACAACGCCGTTGTAGCTGTTGTAGCTGTTGTAGCCATTGTAGGTGTTGTAGGTATTGTAGCTATATAAGCCTGTATAAAATGTCTACTAGGCAACCTACCTAGATAGTGGCTCATCTCGGTTCCCTACATAAGTGCCTACCACACCTACCACAGCTACCACGCTGTGGTAGCTATGGTAACTATGGTAGCCGTGGTAGCTATGGTAAGTATGGTAACTATATAAGCATATATAAATTGTCAACTTGCCATAGCTTCGTCAAATGCGTCCCCTAGCTCGTAAGCCACAATGCCAAGATGACTGGTTCGCCGCACCAGGCCGGCAGCAACCAAGTCAGCCAACCGTTTGCTGGTATTGCTCTTATCCTGGCCGATGGATTTGGCGATGTCGCTCAGTGTAGCGGTGCCTAAAGTTGCCAGGACATCCAGGATTTCTTGCCGCCGTTCCGTAAGCTCGATAGTCGTCGCTTTGCCCAGTAAACGCCAGCAACCAGTCATGTCATCAAAGCATAACTGCAAAGCAATATCTCGAATGTCTCGGCCTGTGGCACATAGTTTTGCCTCTACCTCCCCTGGTTTGCGGTAGAGGGCAAGCAAGGTATCGGCAAGTGCGCCCTTGGCTGTGGAGCCCAAGACGTGTGATACCGCATCAGGCGTGTCGCCAACGGCCTTGTGGTGGTGGTCTAGAAAAATAAAGGCGCAGTCAAGTGAGAGCGCTAATTCCTGTAAGGGCTCCAAGGCGGTGACCATTTCATCGTGCGCCAATTGGTCGCCCAGGCCTGCCCGGCTCAACGTGTCCGTTACAATAAGTCTGTACGCCATTGCCTCAATATATTTGGCCAATCGCTGTGCGCCGGCTGTGGCGTACTTGCCCTTGAGGGCAAGGCTTCCCACCTGCTTGCGGAAATCGCTGGCAAGCAAAAAGTCCACATCTAGGCCGGCAGGCCAGCCCTGCCGCTCCATACGCTCCTTCAGCCGCCGGGCGTTGTCTTCCAGCGCCAGGTACAGGACCCGCCGCCTCTCGACCGGCTGCCCCAAGATTTCCTCCCCTGCGCCGACTGCCCGAGCGATTTGCAATCCCAACCAAGATTTGCCGCTCTTGGGCCTACCAGCCAAAAGGGTCAAGCCTGTCGGAATCAGCTGTGGCACAATCCAGGTTGGCTCTGACCATTGTGAATTTAAAATTGTATCAGATGTGTAAATTGTAAAAGGTAAGTTGGTCATAGGGCACCCCCGAAAAGCGGAAGCTGCTGGCCGCTTGCTGTGTCGAGTTGTATGACCTGCTCGGCATACACCCACTGGCGCCAGGGTACAGGCCGCCCGTCGGATGAGGGCTGCCTCCTGCACCTTGCCCGCCGTGCCCGCCGGCGGGCATTGTCTTAGTCATATCGCACCTCCTGACAATCTTGTTGTATCTTGTTTTTTGGCCAGTTCCGCCGCCTCCTCGGTGATTCGCTGAGCTCGCTCCATCACGCCAACGATATACTCAGATTCGAGGGGGTCCTCGCAACTGAGCGCCAGCCTCAAGTGCTGATTCAATGCCTCTCGCACGACGGGCAATGCTGCCTGCAGTCCCCGAGCGGCAATCAGAGGCAGGCGACGCCCGCTTGCTGAGACGTAAGTGACGACTGTTTCAAAATCCATTTCTCCCTCCTCCTCTTTTTTAAAAAAAATCCTCGTGCCTCTACTTATAAGGACACGAGGAGGGCAGAAAGTTTAGGGCATTTTGTGAATTCAAGGCTCAATTTTACATTTAATCTGCACCTGGCGCATTATTTGACTGACCCGCCCTGGGGATATTTCCAGGATGTCAGCAATTTCTCCTTGCGCATACCCCTGGGCTAGCAGTACTATCACTTGGCCTTCCCGTTCGGTGAGGACATCGAAGAGGCTCTCTAGGTCGGTGGTAGGTTTAGTCCAAGCCCTTTGGTCGGCTATGACCTCGTGCAGCGGCACTTCACCCTCACCAGTTGTAGCATCTAGGGGAATTTGCCTTGCCGCATCTCGCCGCAGTTGCCGCCGCTCTGCGCCATATGCCCTGACCGCCTCTAGGAGAATGAGGTAGGATACCCGCCGCATCAGGTCAAATAGGAAGTCTGCTAAATGTCCGGGAATCACCCCGGAAGGCCGCTCCAGTATCAGCTCGATTGCTTTCTTAGGTACGCCTGCCCTGCATACTCGGATATAGACCTCGCCGGCTATCTCTGACTTCAAAACCTTATACACTTCCTCTTGGGCCCGAAAGGAAGCCTGATGTCGTTTTGTGCCTTCAGGAGTCTCCAGGTCTTGTTCGATGCATACAAACCGCTCCTGCGGGTTTTTAAGGATACGTTTGATTTCTGCCCAGTCGGGAATTCGAATGTCGTTTTCCATCTTCCGCTTCACCCCCATACTGTGATAGCGGTGGGCCAGCCTGGTATGGGCAGACTGGCCCCAAAGCGTCCCGTCGGACGCTGCCCGCTCAATCATCATTTTAGCACAAAAATCGTCAAAGCACCCTAGTGCCCTGGCAGCGATAGGCCAGGGCAGCGGGTCGAATTGCTACGGGATTATCGGCTTGCGGGCTGTGCATCCATCCTGCGACAGGCCGAGGGCGCAGCTACGTATCTGCACGGGCAAATAGCCTTTTTGGCGTGCTGCTTCCTCGGCGTTCCTGGGCGCTCGGCTGTGCTGGCAGGATAGACAGCCTTCCATCTCGGCCAGGGCTAGAATGGCATCTTCGGCATCCTCAGCGTCCAAGTCCAGAACTAGACAAGCGTCAATGTAGCTCTCGGCAATGGGTCGGACGTTCTCTAGCACCTGTCGTGCCTTGCCCCCGTAGCGTTCCAGTAATGCCTCAGCGTTCACCTTTCTCACCTCCTTTCTATAACAGATTGTCCACTGGCCCGCTCTTGGCGTGTGCCGCCTGCAAATCGGCCTCGCTCTGTTGCAGGTAGCGCCTCAATACTGTCAAATCGGCGTGGCCCATCAGCTTTTGCAGGCTGTAAACGTCCATGCCACCACGCAGGCAGGCCAGCGCAAAGGCCCGCCTGAATGAATGCAGCGAAGGCACAGGCACGCCCGCTGCCAATGCCCGACGCCGCACAACCTGGCGCAGGCCAGCATACGTAAGGCGCTTGCCCTCGATTGTCACCCACAATGCGCCGCTATCGCTCCTATGCCTGAGATAGCGCACCAGTTCACGCCTGGCCTTTGCCCCCACGAAGGCGGTCCTGAACTTGCCGCCCTTGCCATGACGGATGATGACTGCTCCCGTGCTCAGGTTGACATCACGCACATCGAGGGCTAGAAACTCGGATGCCCTCGCACCCGTGTCCAGCAGGCAAAGCAAAATGGCTCGGTCACGGTCGCCGTGGAACGTGTGCCGTTCGCAGGTTGCCAGCATCGCTTTGAGGTTGGACAAAGGCACAGGGTCTAATTGCTGCTGAGGCACTCGTGGGGCAGTGACTTTGGCAATTGGGCAAGGCGGGGCAAGCCCGTACTCAGCCCAGGCCCAACGCAGGAAAGTCTTGGCTACCCGATAGGCACAATGGCAACCGCCGGCATTGCGTCCCCTCTGGGACAGGTGCAGCAGATATTGGCGGATGTGGTCAGCCGTGACGTCCCGTACCCGCCGCACCCCCCGCCCTTCGAGGTAGGCTTGTAAATGGCGTAGCTCTTTGCTGTAGTACTCACACGTCCTGGGGCTTAGTCCACGTGCCTGCCTGTCCACGACAAAAGCGGTGATGTCCTGGGCTAGTTCAGTTTGGCGCAGAACAGAAAGCAGTTGGTCTCTTTTCAACTCTGCCATAAGACAAAACCCCCACCACCACAATAGGTAGTAGGGGCTTGTCAGCAGACTACTACATCTGCTATCTAGCACCCCTGGGGCGATTCGAACGCCCGACCGACTGCTTAGAAGGCAGCTGCTCTGTCCACTGAGCTACAGGGGCGCAATGCTATTATAACAAAAAGCGCCACAAGAGGAAAAATGCTGCATCCTGGGCGCGGGCTTCAAAGCCTTACGTTTTACATCTTACATTTTATGAGCGAAACTGCTCATCCTCCTTGAGAATGCGCTTCAATCCCGTCTCCAAATCCACTTTCGGGCGGAAATCCAGTTTCTCGCGAGCCAGAGCCACATCTGCTACCAATCGGCTGACGCCCCCACTCTCTGCCTCGTTATACAGGCAATGGGCCGTGCGACCGGTCACGCGCTCGATGGCACGCACTAAGGCATTGATCGTCACTTCCTGGCCACTGCCGACATTGATCACCATCCGATCGATGTTGCTGGCTTTTGCTGCAGCAATCAAAGCATCCACCACATCGCTGACGTAAACGAAATCCCTGCTCTGCTTGCCATCGCTGTAGATGACCAGCGAGCCACCAGTGAGAATTTGTTTCAGGAATTTGGGGATAACAGGTGCATGAGTAGGTGGGATGGTCTGACCCGGCCCATAGGCATTGAAGACACGCAGGATCACCGTCTCGATGCCCCACAGCGCACCAAGCGCCAGGACGTATCCCTCGGCAGCCATTTTGCTCACCGCATAGGGGCTTTGTGGCCTCAAGGTTGCCGTCTCGCGGACAGGCTGTTCTGCTTGCTCCCCATAGGCAGCGCCCGAAGAGGTGAACACCACCCGCTTCACCCGTGCGTCGCGCACGGCGGTCATCAGGCTCACGGTGCCTCCGACGTTGACTTCGTTGTACTCCACCGGATAGAGGATAGATTCCGGTACGGAGACACGAGCAGCCAAGTGATAAACGCAATCCACGCCCTTCAATAGGGTCCACAGTTTGGGGATGTCCCGTATATCCCCCCGCGTAAAGACCGCGCGCGGATCCAAGCGGTTGCGGTCACCGGCGCTCAGATCGTCCAGCACACGCACATGATGTCCTTGTTCGACCAAACGGTTGACCAGGGCTGAACCAATGAAACCAGCTCCACCAGTGACGAGAAATTTCATATCCTCCCCTTCTATGTCGAGATATAGGAATTCAACAGACGTTACTGCGCTTGATAATTGTCTAGAAATGCACGCATCTCTGGGTCATCGGCAAAGTCATCTGTCAGGTAGATTAATTCATCAGCATAGTTGGTGACTACACCTTTGCTATCCAAATGCAGCGTGCGGCGACCAATCCACTCTCCCTGCGAGCCTGCTTGAACAACTAGGGTACCCGTCTGGTTATTGCGCCAGCTCTGGGGCATGGGGATGCGTGAGCGCCCACCCACGATGAGGTCAATGCCCGGCACTAATGAGGAAAGTTGCACATCTTCGTCGTAGCCCATGTTGGATAGCACAATGATGATATCAGCCTGTTTCGCCAACTCAGCCACATACCGAGCCAGCACGTCCTCTGCTTTCAGTAGAATGAATTTCCCTTGGATTTGGGGCAACGACAAGTCCGCAGCATCCCAGGTCAATCCGATGATGCCCACCTGATGGCCTCCCATTTGCAGCAAGACATAGGGCTGGGCCAGCAGTTTGTTCTCGCTGGCAAGCAGTACATTGGCCGAAAGGATGGGAAATTTTGCCTCGGCTATGCGTTGGCGTAGGACATCGGGTCCCAGTTGCAAATCTAAATCGCCAATGGCCATGGCATTGTACCCCATCAGGTTCATGCCATCAATGATCACCTTGCCTTGGCTTTGCGCTGTTAAAGGCTGCACACCCCAAATCGAGTTGCCTGCATCCAGCAGCAGCGTGTTTGCTGATTGCTGGCGCGTCGCTTTGATCACACTGGCTCGCCGAGCCAGTCCTCCTTTCGGTGGCCTTCAGCCACAAGGTTCAGTATAACCCAGCACATCGTTCGTATGCAGGACCACCAGGTCAAGCGGTCGTGGCGTAGGAGTTGGTGTTGGCCTGGGTGTAGCAGTTGGTTGTGGTGTGGGAGTGGGCGTCGGTGCACTACATGTACTCACGAGCAAGGCTATTGCTACTGGCAGCAAAGCCAGAAACAATCTCAACGGCATCCAATTCCTGCTCATCCTTACCCTCTTGGTTCCTGCAATGTGAGTGTGATAAGACCAGGCACAAGTATAGCCTATCATGGGGCAAAAGTCAACGCTAGCCGAAAAGGCCAGTGCTCTACGTGATGTCTGCTCGACGGACGACGATGGTGGCGTTCTGGCCGCCAAAGCCGAAGGCATTGGCGATAGCGGTGTCCACCCGGATGCGACGGGCCTGGTTGGGCACATAGTCTAGGTCGCATTCGGGATCGGGGTAATCCAAGTTGATCGTTGGTGGAACGACACCGTCGCGGATCGCCAAGATGGCAATCACAGTGGAAATAGCGCCTGCTGCTCCCAGCAAGTGTCCGATCATGGATTTGTTGGAACTGATGGGAATGTGGTATGCCTGTTCGCCAAAGACGATTTTACAGGCTCTGGTCTCAGAGATATCGTTCAGCGGTGTGGCGGTGCCGTGAGGCACAATGTAGTCCACTTCATCAGGAGCAACGCCCGCATCGGCCAGAGCAAGGGACATGGCTCTGGCTGCACCATCTCCCGTTGGATCAGGGGCGGCGAGGTGGTAGGCATCTTCGGTAAAGCCGTACCCTAGCACTTCAGCCAGGATAGGTGCGCCTCGTCGCTTTGCGTGCTCCAGCGTTTCCATCACCAACACGGCTGCGCCCTCGCCCATCACCGTGCCATCGCGTTGCGCATCGAAGGGACGACAAGCTTTTTCTGGATCCGCATTGCGTGTGGACAATGCGCCCAGACGGCTAAAAGCGGCCAATGCTAAGGGGCTGTTAGCTGCTTCGGTACCTCCCGCAATCATAACCTCCACGTCCCCTCGTTGCAGTTTGCGCAGGGCTTCGCCAAGGGCTACTGTGCCCGTGGCGCAGGCAGCAACAGGACAACTGGTTGGACCCTTGATGCCCAGTGAGATCGCAATGTGACAAGGTGCTGCATTCGCTATGACCACGGGGACAAGTGTGGGATTAATGCGCCCCGGTCCCTTCTGTTGGAGGATGATGCTCTGCTCCTCGATGAGATCTATCCCTCCAATGGCTGTGCCGATTTCTACGCCAATGCGGGTTGCGTCTTCCTTGGATAAATCAAGGGCGGCATTCTGGATCGCTTGCTGTGTGGCGACCACGGCAAGTTGCGTAAAGCGGCCGGCGCGTTTGGCCTCGCGAAAGTCCATGAAATCCCTGGGGTCAAAATTTGGCAGTTCACCTGCGAATTGGGTGGGGAAATTGCTCACATCGAAGCGTGTGATGCGCCTTATGCCTGAGCGTCCCGCCAGTAATGCGCTCCACGTTTCCTCTACGCCGATGCCTACAGGCGTAATAGCGCCCATCCCTGTGACAACTACCCTGTTTGGTTCCACTTTCATGGTCATCTAGCTCCTGTAAGTTAATTTATTGTTATAACACCACAACTTCAGAACGGATACAATGCGTCATGCCTTTGACACAACGAGCAAATGCGACAGCCCAAAGATGCGTGCTGGGGTGCTCTCCAAAGCATAGGTTGCTTTCCGCAGCGCCTTGGCCAGAGCAGGATGGTGGTAGGCTATGTTGTCGTAACCTGGGTAGATTTGGGTATGCACGACAATATGGTGGGGCAATCCCACGAATAGCCGCTTTAGACTGCGCACAGTATAGGTTCGGACATGTGGGCAGAGCCGATTGCGCAAGCAGAGGGGCAAATAATTTACCAGTGGGATATTGCCAAAGTGATACCCGCCACGCCAGTAAACCCCGTGCGTCTCAAACGGATACAAACGATTGGGTGCAAAGATGACGATGCGTCCGCTCACTTTTGTTACGCGATAGGCTTCGCGCACGGCCTGGCGGTCATCCGTAACATGTTCGAGGACTTCGTGCAGGAGGACAACATCGAAATAGGCATCGGGAAAGGGCAGCTCCTCGGCTGGCGCTAGGTAAATATGTTCCAGTTGTTGCTGTGCCTGTGCGACCTTTTCTGGATCTATGTCCACACCATATACCTCTTTGCTAAAGGCGAGCAATTTTTTCATGTAGGTTCCCAGGCCGCATCCCACATCCAAAATGCGTTTCCCGTGTAGCCCTGCATAACGTTGGATCAAATCCAGCCGGCGGTCTTGTCCGAAGCGCCAGACATAACTGGGGTGTCCCAAGGAAATCGCCTTTAATTCTTGTTCGTTGCTCATACCGCTGTTCCTTTGCCCGAGTGTGCTTGACACGCAGTATATCTTATCTAGTATCGGTCAAAAGCCAAAAGACCGTGATTCATTCGTTCTGCATCTTTGATGGCTCTTCTCTGCAGAAAAAGAGCATGCAGCCGATGTTTGGTAATTGCAGCCAATTTGGGTAAAATAGATTAAATACCCATTCTGGAGGCAAGAGCTTTGCTATGGAACAGATAGTGATCATAGGTTCAGGGCCAGCAGGTCTGACTGCGGCTATCTATGCGGGTCGTTCTCAGCTCTCACCCTTAGTGCTCACGGGCTCCATGCTCGGTGGGCAGGCTGCCACCACAAGCGAGATCGAGAATTATCCTGGCTTTCCTAGTGGCATAGGTGGCACGGAATTGATGCAATTGATGCAGCAACAAGCACAACGCTTTGGCGCGCGGGTGGAGATGGATGAGGTGATGGAAGTAAATTTGCGCCAGCATCCTTTCATCATCAAAGCCTCCAGCGCCACATACGAGGCAAACACATTGATTGTTGCCACTGGTGTCTCTCCGCGTTTATTGGGCGTGCCAGGTGAGGACAAGTTCAAAGGGCGTGGCGTTTCCTATTGCGCAACCTGCGATGGTTTCTTCTACAAGGATAAGACGGTTGTGGTGGTTGGAGGGGGTGATTCCGCTGTGGAAGAAGCCATCTACCTGACGCGCTTTGCTTCCAAGGTGTACATTGTCCACCGCCGCAACCAACTGCGGGCACAAAAGATCGTGCAGGAACGAGCTTTTCAGAATAGCAAGATCGAAATCAGGTGGGATTCAGTGGTTACGGAGATATTAGGCACAGATCACGTGACCGGTGTGCGTGTGAAAAATGTCAGGACGGGCGAGGAATCGGTCCTTGTGGCAGACGGGGTGTTTACGTACATCGGCAATGTGCCCAACACGCAATTATTCAGGGGACAACTCGACTTGGATGAGCACGGTTATATCGTTACAGATCGCCGCATGCACACGAGTGTACCGGGCGTGTTTGCGGCGGGGGATGTGCAGGAACAGGTTTTGAAACAAGTGGCCACGGCTGTTGGCAGTGGTGCCATTGCCGCCATGGAAGCCGAGAAGTTCATCGCCGAGATGGAAGGTCGTGCTTACCCAGAACGGCAGTGGTAGGATAATTTCGAGTCAATGTAGCATTTTTAACAAAGAAAGGAAATTCATGATTACCAAGGACATGTCTATTGGCGAAGCAGTGGAGAAGTATCCAGAGACGATCGTGGTATTTTTGCAGCACGGGTTAGGGTGTTTGGGATGTGCGGTGGCGCGGTTCGAGAACATCGAGCAGGGTGCCAAAGCACATGGGATTGACGTGGATGCACTGATCAGAGATCTGAACGATGCGATATCCCAGCCAGCCAAGTCTTGATGTATTGCGCTTGGCGCGAAGAAGAGCAGAGAACAAAACACAGAGAGCATAATCTGGCTTTCAGCGGAATCTACTAAATCATCGGAGGCATGAATGCCCTACACCATCGTTGGTGGAGAGAGGCTTTTCTACACTTATCACCGTGCTGTGGAGCGCGAGGCTCCGCGTCTACTACTGGTGCACGGGGCAGGGGGCAATCACCTACATTGGGGGTATGCTATCCGTAACCTGCAGGGCGCCCATGTCTATGCCTTGGATTTGCCCGGTCATGGGCGCTCTGATGGGATTGGACGCTCGTCCATAACCGATTACGCTGATGTGCTCGCTGGCTTCATGGATGCATTGGATCTTGCCAGAGCGGTCGTGGTCGGGCATTCCATGGGCGGTGCCACAGCAATGATGACGGCGCTGTGCCACCCTCAACGCGTTGCTGGCCTTGTCCTTGTTGGCACTGGAGCGCGACTGCGCGTGCTGCCTGCTATTCTGGAAGGAACGCTACACGATTTCGAACGCACCATCACTTTGATCTGTGAGTATGCATACTCTCCCAATGCTCCCAAGGAACTGGTGCAGCAGGGACAACGTCAGATGCTACGAGTCGCACCAAAGGTCTTGCATGATGACTTTGTCGCATGCAATGCATTTGATGTGATGGACCAACTGTATGAGATACGCTGCCCTACTCTGGTTATCTGTGGCAGCGAGGACAGACTGACACCCCCAAAGTATTCGACTTTCCTCGCCGAGCGCATCGCTGGTGCCGAACTGAGGCTGATCGAGGGAGCTGGGCACATGGTAATGCTGGAAAAGCCAAACCAGGTAGCCACGGCCATTACATCTGCTTTGGCAAATTGGCAGTCAGAGTATACAGCTCCGCTCTAGTGAGCGCTGACTGCTAGAGCGGTCGTTTGTCATGGTGAGTTGATGACGGCGCCCTTTAACTTCTCGGAAGCAGTAGCTAAGGTTGAAACACTGCTCCTGCCATCGGATATGGAAACAACTGCCTATCCGGTGCTGATTTTGATGTCGGGATTGCCTGGCTCGGGCAAATCCTATCTCAGCGAGCGCCTCGCCCAGGAGCTGCCGGCCATCGTGATCGAATCCGATCGCGTGCGGAAGGCGCTGTTTCCGAAACCGACCTATACCGCGCAGGAGAGTGCTCTTGTACACCGCACGTGTCAGGAGCTGATCCGCCGCCTATTGAAGAAGGGGGTGCGTGTCATTTTCGATGCCACGAATTTGGTTGAATTTCAGCGAGAGTTTCTTTACAGCCTGGCTGAGCGCAGTGGTGCTCACCTACTGATTGTGCGCACAGTCGCTCCAGAATCAGTCATCAAGGAGCGTTTAGAACAGCGCAAAACCAAGGGGGACAGCATCTCCGATGCGGATTGGCGTGTCTATCGGCGTATGTCGCAGCGTGAGCAGAAAATCTATCGTCCCCATCTATGCATAGACACAAGTCAGGATATCGAGGAAGCAATACGGAAAATCGTGAGGGCAATCCGGCGCTGCCGCAGTCCAATCGAATGACGAACAACTGAGCATATAGAAAGGAGCCCAATGAGTCCAAAAGAATATCGCGCACAAGGCCTCTATTTTGAGGAATTTGAAGTCGGTGATAGCATGGTATCCCCTGGCCGCACGGTCACCGAGGCCGATATCGTGGCTTTTTGCGGCTTATCGGGTGATTTCAATCAACTGCACAGCGATATCGAGTACGCTAAGAAGAGCCTATTCGGCAAGCCCGTTGCCCATGGACTATTAGGTCTGGCTGTCGCTTCTGGCTTGGCAGGACGTCTGGGTTTCCTGGAAGGTACTGCACAGGCTTTTATGGGGCTAGAGTGGAAGTTCAAACGTCCAATCTTTGCTGGGGATACAATCCACGTGTGCGCTACAGTGGCACAGAAAAAAGAGGTTAAGCAACTCAAGGGTGGAATAGTTATCCTCGATGTAGCCGTATTGAATCAAAGCGAAGAGGTAGTACAAGAAGGACGCTGGACAGTCTTGATGAAAAGCAGGGTATAGCCCTCGCTTTCCTTGCTCGTTCCTCTTTTCGAAGTTTCCACTAGTATGGGAACAAGCCTTGTCCTGAACTTATGGATTTTCAAGACAATCAATGAGCTGTCCAACAAAGAAAAGGGGTTATTCAGCACATAACCCCCTTCTGCTGCGATTAGCGTACTTGCACTAAGCCTAACGCTCTCTAGGGCGTAGGTAGCGCAAGATCAGGCTTCTGCTTGTCCGCTTTCCTTTTTCATCTTCTCCAGCCGTTTTTCCAGTTCTTCCTTCTCCCTGGCTGCGGCTTTCTTGCCCTCTTCGATGGCCTCTTCCGTCTTCTTGCGGGCTTCCTCGGAAAGCTCAACCATGCGCTCCTTCAACTCGATGCCCTTCTGACGGAGCTGGGCCCGAGTTTCCTCACCTGGCTGAGGAGCCAGCAAGAGAGCGACCGCAGCCCCTACGGCAGCCCCAAGCAGACTGCCAATAATCACGCCAGCCAAGAAATCTACTCCTCTGCTCTCACTACTCATATGCATATCCCTCCTTGATTATAATCCTTTCATGTTCAAAAATGACCCCTTACGTGGGACATTTACGGAGACTCACTTGTCCTCACGCGACCTCTTGAACGACAGCAGAACTTCCAGTGTCCGTCGCACTCCCGCAGCGAATCCACCTATTTTCACCGCAGGCGAGACAATGGTTTCGCTGACTATAGAAGTGGTACCCTTTACTGTGCCGATTGTCTCGCGCATGGAATCGAGCATTGGCTTTATCTCCTGCTGCAGGAGACGGGTTAGACTGCGCACCTGCCAGAGCAATAAAGTGAGCACTATGCCAATGACAATGGACTCAAGCGCCAAGATAACGATCGCAAGATCGCGCACAACCTCGAGTGGTGTCACATTCCGCTCCTTTTTGTTTGATTATATCACAACTTCAAACGCCTGGCAAGAGCCATAAATAACCAACAGACGGCAGATGCAGGCAACAAATGGAGCTCACCGATCAAGATATCACACCAGGAGAAAGCCGCAGCAAGAGCCTGGCCCGTGCCAAAACCAAGCAGCGCGGCTAGCCAATAGAGGAGCAGTTCCTTTAGCGAGCTTCCCCAGAGAAAGTAAAAGACGGTGGCGTAGAGCGTTGCAATCACTGCAGAAAGGACAAATAAGGGCGAAAAGGACATGGGACTACACCTCCAGTGGCCCAGCGGAAGCAATCATTCCACCACCGAGCACGATTTCATCTTGATAGAAAACAACTCCCTGACCGGGAGTGATAGCGGGTTGGGGTTGGTCAAAGACTACTCTAGCCTGCTGCGCAGGCATTGGAATCAACAATGCAGAGGCCTCCTCAGCTTTGTATCGAATTTTTGCGGTAATCGGGATAGGTTCGGGCGGTGGCTTCTCGGCGACGAAATGGACCTGCTCAGCTAGGAGTTCCCGGCGGAACAGTGCTCGTTTTGGTCCCACGATCAATGCGTTGCGAACGCTGTCAATCTCCACAACGTAGAGCGGATGAGCAGCAGCGATGCCTAGCCCTTGCCGCTGACCTATCGTGTAGAATGCAATGCCGCGGTGTTCGCCAAGCACACGCCCTTGTAGATCCAGAATGGGCCCGGGGCGCATCGTTTGAGGACGTTGCTCAGCAACAAAAGTGCGATAATCCCCATCGGATACAAAACATGCGTCTTGGCTTTCCGCCCTGTCCGCCGTAGGAAGTTTGTACTGAGCCGCCATGGCACGTACCTGTTTCTTGGTGTAATCGCCCAGTGGAAACAATACACGCGCTAGCTCAGCCTGCCCCAGCATATACAGCACATAGGATTGGTCTTTCTCTTTATCTACTCCCTTGAGCAATTGATACTGGCCATCGTACAAACGAATGCGTGCGTAATGGCCTGTTGCCAGGTACTCGGCGCTTAACAGCCCAATAATCCGATGGAGCAATGCTTTGAATTTGATTTGACGGTTACAGGCCAGGCAAGGGTTGGGGGTGCGGCCTAGGGCATAATTATCGCAGAAGTAGTCAACGACTTCTGCCTTGAATTCCTCTTCCAGGTCTAGCAGATAGAAGGGGATGCCCAGCAGGGAACAGACTCGTTGTGCATCTGCTACAGCAGAAGGGGAGCAGCAGCGGTTCTCTGGCATTTCACCCCAGTGCTTCGTGGCCCACAGGCGCATCATCACGCCGATGACTTGATGGCCTTGCCGTACCAGGAGAGCGGCTGCGGTTGAGCTATCCACCCCCCCGCTGAGCGCTACGGCGATGCGCAGTGGCTTGGTATTCTTCATTGGCGTCCCTTTGCTGGCACTGCTTCATAAAAAGGGGACAGGGCACGCAGGTTATTCACGATCTCAGGCAAGATTGACAATACGTAGTCAATATCTTCGTCAGTGTTCTCATTGCCCAATGTCAAGCGCAGACTGCCGTGACAAAGCTCCACTGGCAACCCCAATGCCATCAGTACGTGCGATGGTTCCGTCGAACCCGAGGTACAGGCTGACCCACTGCTGGCGGCAACGCCCATCATGTCCAGGTGAAGCAAGATAGATTCGCCTTCAATGCCACGAAAGACAAAACTCGCATTGTTGGAGAGACGATCCGTAGGATGACCAGTAAGATAGGCATCGGGTATCCTGTTGAGCACGCCCTTGATTAAGTGATCCCGCAAGTCAGCAATGCGCCGGTTATTTTGCTCGCGATGTTCGTGGGCTAGTTTCAATGCGGTGGCCAAGCCCACAATATAAGGAATGTTCTCTGTCCCAGCTCGGCGCCCTCGTTCGTGTCCTCCCCCGGTTTGCATGGGCAGCAAAGGCGTAAGCCGACGTTGATAGAGCACGCCAACTCCCTTTGGGCCATAGAATTTGTGCGCCGATAGGGAGAGGAGGTCAACATTCAACTTGTCTACATTCAAATCCAGCGTTCCACCAGCCTGGACCGCATCAGTGTGAAAGGGAATGCCTCTGGCCTGGGCAATCTTGCCGATTTCTGCTATGGGCTGGATAGTGCCAACTTCGTTGTTCGCGTACATGATGGTGATTAAGATTGTCTTGTCCGTGATGGCGCGACCAACGTTATCCGGATCAACGCGGCCATACTGATCAACAGGCAGATAGGTAACCTCAAAGCCGAATTCTTTTTCCAATTGCTCACAGGTATGCCCAACGGCATGGTGCTCGATAGATGAGGTGATAATGTGGTTACCTCTATTACGGTTGGCAAAAGCCACACCGCGAATAGCCAGGTTGTCACTCTCCGTGCCGCAACTGGTGAAAATAATCTCCTCGGGATCAGCACCTAGGATATCGGCTACTGTGCGGCGTGCGTTTTCCATAGCCACACGCGCTTCGCGTCCTGCCGCATGGACGCTGGATGCATTGCCATATTTATCGGTGAAATAGGGCAACATTGCCTCTACCACACGGGGGTCCACTGCTGTCGTTGCGGCATGATCCATATACACGAGCTTCGCTGGTCGTTGCATTTTTTTCGCTCCTTCACAATTGTATCTAGATAATTCCATCAGCAAAGGTCAGAAAGAGTTGTTGCATCCAGCGCTTCTGCGAGCTTTTGATGCACCTTTTCCCATACTTTGCGCGCAGCACAAGTGCCCTGCCCGCGCACACATGGTGCATCCGAAGCATCGCTTACACAATCCAAAGATACAACAGCCCCTTCGAGGGCGCGAATCACCTCGCCTATGGTGATCGTTTGAGGAGCACGGGCCAACTGATATCCACCATAAGCCCCTCGTGCGCTCTGTAGCAACCCCGCTTCGCGTAATGGTACCACGACGTGCTCAAGATAGGCAAGCGAGATCGCTTGCGCCTGGGCTACAGTATGCAGTGGAATAGGGCCTTCGCCATAGCGTCGCGCAAACTCCACCATAGCACGCAGTCCGTACTGCTCTTTTGCCGAAAACTTCATGTGCGCCCTTGTAATTCCTAGTAAAAAGGCGGAATTATTATAAGGCTTTCAGGGCTTTTTGTCAAACCCACGTGTGCATGTAACTGTTCAGATTTGAGGTAAGAAATTTCAGCTTCGAGGTTAAGGGCCTTGAGCAAGCATACTGAAGCACTGCGTAAGGGGATTGAGCCCACGTGCTTTCCACGTTTCAAAGAGACTGGCCAG
>JACIWW010000018.1 GCA_014360905.1 Chloroflexota bacterium | reverse complement strand
GCCAGATCGGCCATAGGCGGTGCTCCTCCTGGTGCAGTTGTTTCCACAATTCTTTTACCACAGGAGCACCCCCTTTTGTCAAAATCGCCTGTACCACCTGGTAACGATCTGTTGGCGCAAGCGCACTGTAATTTGACAAATTCAACGATTTGCAATATATTAACATTGTGACAAATGTGAATGATTTTGTCAAATGTACGTAGTGTTCTCTTTTTAACCCGTTCTCAAATATCAGCAATGGAGAGCAATACTAAGGCTGTAGCTAGATCTCGTGCTGAATTAGCGTTATTCTAGACCAAGGTCCAATTACCTGCATAAAAACGGCTGTTAGATGTCTTTGCCACAATAAGATTGAACAATTTTAGAGATATGACTGTATGTGACAATTCATGAAGCCCTCCTTGCCGCAGCAAAAAACCAGAGCAATGTGATAGATCCTTTTATACATAGATAGAAAGGAGGTGATGCCAGGCGCAAAGGATATCAAGTTGCATAAACTGCTAAAGTTAGAGTAAGGTGAATCTTAGAAGTATTATACAATGAACAAGGAGGTTTTCTTATGGCACAGTTTTTTGCTGGCTTACAAAGTATTCTCTCTGCTCTTGGTGCAACCGTCGTTCTACCCATCATCATCTTCATTTTGGGTCTAGTTCTCGGGGCCAAACCAGGCAGGGCCTTTCGCTCCGGCGTCACTATCGGTGTAGCCTTCGTCGGTATTAACCTTGTGATTGGCCTGATGTGGACCAACCTGAGTGATGCAGCCCAGGCTATTGTGCAACGCACGGGGGTTAACCTGACAGTGGTTGACGTTGGTTGGCCATCCGCCGCAGCCATCGCCTTTGCCTCCACTGTTGGAACTTACATCATCCCCATTGCGATCATCGTCAACCTCGTTATGCTGGCGCTCAACGCGACCAAAACGCTAAACGTTGATGTTTGGAACTTTTGGCATTTTGCTTTCACTGGCGCCATGGTCGTGGCAGCAACTGGCAGCCTTGCACTTGGGCTTGCTGCAGCTGCGGTCAATGCAGCCATTGTTCTATTCCTGGCTGACTGGACGGCACCTGGTATCCAAAGCTTTTTTGGCATGCCTGGCCTTTCTATTCCACACGGGTTTTCCGCAGCGTATGTGCCTGTGGCCATTCCGCTCAACTGGGTGCTAAACAAAATCCCTGGCCTCAAGGACCTCGAGGCTGATCCGGATGCTATCCAACAAAGATTAGGAGTCATTGGAGAGCCGGTCATTCTCGGATTAGTGATTGGTGTCATACTTGGCTTGATCGCCTTCTTCAACCCGGCCAATCTCAGGGACTCCATCGTCAAGACACTGCAAACGGGCATCAACCTGAGCGCGGTCATGCTCCTGCTCCCGCGCATGGTGGGCATATTGATGGAGGGTCTGCTACCCCTATCCGACGCCGCGCGTGAGTTCATGCAGAGGCGATACGCTGGCCGCGAAATTTATGTCGGTCTCGACTCGGCCATCCTCATTGGCCACCCTGCAGCCATTGCTGCTTCTCTGGTGTTGGTGCCCATTACCATTCTGCTGGCTATCATCCTGCCTGGCAACAAGGTGCTGCCCTTTGCCGACCTGGCGGTCATTCCGTTCCTAGTTTGTATGACGGCGCCGATTACCCGTGGCAACGTCGTGCGTATCATCATTATTGGCGCTCTGGTGATTGCCATCGGCTTCTATATTGGCACTGCAACCTCTACCCTCTTCACCAGGGCAGCCATTGACGCCAAGTTTACCATGCCCGCTGGTGCCACAGAGATATCCAGCATCTGCGACGGATTTAACTTCTTGACCTTCGTGCTCCTGATGACCGCACGTACCCTTAGCTTCATCGGCCCACTCATCATTCTGGCCATTCTGGTTGTGGTGATGGCACTCTACCGGCGCAATGCGAAGGCATGGGAGATCGCTGCAGGCGGACCTAGCGAGTAGGGTACGGATAATAGACCGGACGAGGAGCAAGCCTTCTTGTACCTGTCCAGAAACTCCTACACTGCAAGAAGCAAGGGGGTGGGTAAGTTTTCCCACCCCCTTACCTGTACAAGAAAGAGCTATTACAATGATTGAAGTAATGATCCGAAGCATGCTTGGAAAAAGCGGGGGAGCCCTCTTGAATTGGCTAAGGGGCCATCCAGGAGCAACAACGTCAATATTCGCATTACTTTTGCTATTGTACCTATTGGGCCGGTGGCAACTGTACCGCATTGAACAGCGCACCGCGCGGCTTGTCCTGGAGATGAGCCGCGAATGGCTAACCAAGAAGCCCAACATTACCGCCGGGGGCCTTTACAAGCGCATTTACCCCCGCTGGAGCGCGTCGGTGCGGCAGTGGGGACTATTCATACCGCATCGCCTGGAAATCTGGCCGGTACCAGTGCGCCCCGAGACTGTGCAACAAAAACTATCCTTTTCCCCACAGTGGATTGCAGCACTGCTAGCCAAAAATGGCATACAACTGCAGACGAAGGAGGGCGAAATTCGGGATGAGTGCTGAGGATACCCAATGGTTTTATGAAGATCTTGTGCTTGTTCCTATGAGCGCAAAGGACGCCGTTGATGCAATTACCCAGTTGGGCACTCTGCTGCAAAAAGGAGGGTTTGTAAAGGAATCATTCATTCCGGCGGTTATTCAACGAGAACAGGAATTCTCCACTGGCTTGCCCACAGCGGAGGTTGGTGTAGCCATTCCACACACCGATGTGGAGCATGTGCTGAAGCAGGCTGTTGCCGTAGGTATATTAGAAAAACCTATTGAGTTTGGTGAGATGGGGAATCCAGGCAGCACTGTCCCTATTCAAGTTATCTGCCTTCTAGCAGTTGCCAAATCTGAAATTATGGTTAAAATGTTACAAGCTATGGTGCAGATGTTCCAGACTCCTGGCCTGTTAAAGCAGATTGTCCAGGCCAAGAATGCACCTGAGATCGTTCGTATTTTTCGTCAACATTGCCGGGTTGGATAAGGAGGTGCAAAACAATGCCGAGTGAGAAGCGCGTACTGATCGCCTGTGGCACGGCTATTGCCACAGCAACAGTAGTAGCCGAGAAAGTGAAGGAAATCGCAAAAGAAGCTGGCATCCCAGTAAGTGTAACTCAGTGCAAAGCAGCTGAAGCTCGTGGCCGGGCTATGGTATTCAAGCCACACTTGATCGTGGCCACGACAACGGTGCCCAAGGATTTGGGCGTTCCAGTGATTAATGGAGTGCCATTTCTTTCTGGCATTGGGATTGATGCGGTTAAGGCCCAAATCTTGGAAGTGCTACGCAAAGAAGATTAGTTTCTTCTGGGCTATCGGCTAAGAGGCTGGCAATAGCCGATAGCCCTACTCCTCTTGCCAGTTATTGGTAATCAAGGGTTCAGGGGCCGGCTGAGCTCTGTCGGCGAGGCTTTTATTCTAGAGAATTTTGTGCTGCCATTCAAGCTATTACCCAATGCATGGTATAGCTCGTCCACACGAGGGGCATTTCTTCTGCGGGGTCAACAAATTGCGTCGCACGGTATATGCAGAACGCTCGATCAAGAGCTGACCACAAGAGGGACAATAGGTATTCTCACCACGATGTCCAGGCACATTGCCTAGGTAGGGGTATGCCAGTCCAGCATGGCGCGCTAACTCATAAGCATGTTCAAGTGTGGAAATCGGCGTAGGAGGAGCATGCATCTGGTAGGCCGGATAGTAGCGGGTAAAATGCAATGGCGTCTCGGGACCAACAGCCTGCAAATGCCTCTCAATCAAATTACGCAATGCTTGTTCTGAGTCATTGACCCCGGTGACGACCAGGTTTACAATTTCTACGTGAAGTCCCATCTCTTTGGCTGCAGCAGCCGTCTCCCATACCATCTCTCCATGAGGAGCTGCGCAATACTCGCGGTACACTTCTGAATCGCCTTTTACATCAATCTTAATGGCATCCAAACCTGCCTCGCGCAACTCGCGCAAAGTGTTAAGTGTCATGTAGCCGTTGGATACATAGCAAGTATACAGCCCGGCTGCTTTCGCCAGGGAAAAGGCCACAAGGTTGTATTCATGCAACAGAGTGGGTTCTGTGAAACTACAACACAGTCCCTGATCGCCCAGGCGCAGAGCCATGTCCACTAGATCTTGCGGAGACACGTACTCCGCTTGTACGCTTAGCGGATCCGCACGGCTCAAGTGCCAGTTCTGGCACCAGCGACAACGTAAGTTACACGAATAACAGCAGTAGGTCAGCGCGGTAGAGCCTGGATAAAAATGAAAAAAGGGTTTGATCTCAATGGGGCGGCTTTCCAGGGCAGCCAGCCGCCCGTAGACAATGCTGCGCAGTTGCCCCTGGTCATTGCGCCGTGTGCGGCAGAAGCCAACCTGTCCTGTCTGGATGAGACAGCCGCGACGGCACAGAGTACATTGTACCGCATCTTTGGCATCCATCATTGGTTCCCTCACACTGCCTTACAGTATAACTTGCATTGCGCTCCTCGTCCAGAACAGGCAATTGGCTAGATGGACGGGCTATATTAGCCAACACCCACCTTATTCCATTTTAACGTTTGACGAGCAGTCAATATTGCGGTTCAGCGTTGAATAGGATATAATGGCAATCGCGTGCTGCATTTCGTGCAACGGGGAGGTGCCATGAGTGAGCCAGACAGACAAGCCATTCGCCAGAAGATCATGGGCATTTTGTTGCGCAATGTCCGCATTAGGGCTGGCAGAAGTCAGACAGAACTCGCCGCTGCATTGCGCGTGTCCAAGCATCGCTATGCGGCATACGAACAGGGCCGCCATGATCTCTCCCTTCCCGAGTTGGAAGTGATAGCGGAATTGTGCGACACGCCACTGGGTTATTTCTTTGACGATGAAAGCACAGTGGAAGATGAGGATATGGAGATGGTTTATCGAGCTGTCCCGCGCATCCAGCGCAAGATCATCGGAGCATTGCTACGCCAGGCAAGGCAGCAAGCAGGCAAAACGCAAAAAGAATGTGCGGAAAAGTTGGGCATCTCCGCCCGGCGCATCGCGCAATACGAGGAGGGCGAACGCGATATCCCTCCCGCCGAGTTCGAGGTTTTAGGCCCCTATCTTGGCGTTGACCCAGGCTATTTCACCGTTTGAGCCGGACTAGCTGAATATTACGAGTTCCAAAAGAAAAACAGCCACTGCTTGCAGACAGTGGCTGTTTCCCCCTCCTGAATAGGGCGTTAGGCCCCTTCTTCTTTTTCTTTCCTGGCTTGTTCGATAATGGTCTGCGCGATATGGGCAGGGACTTGGTCATAGCGCACAAACTCCATGCTGAAGTAGCCTCGACCCTGCGTCATCGAACGCAAATCGGCAGCATACCGTTGCATCTCAGCCAATGGGGCCTCTGCACTGATGATGCTGTTCCCCTTTTGCTGTTCCATGCCCAGAACCCGTGCCCGTTTCGTGTTCAGGTCGCCCAACACATCGCCCATGAACTGCTCCGGCACGATAATCGTCACCCTCATGATGGGTTCCAACAGGATTGGGTTGCCTTCCTCCATGCCTTTCTTGAAAGCCAGATGTGCCGCGAGTTTGAAAGCGATTTCCGAAGAGTCCACAGGGTGGGAGGAACCATCGTACAATGCGGCGCGGAAGTCGGTGACTGGATAGCCAGCCAACACTCCTTTTGTCATCGCTTCACGCAAACCCTTTTCCACAGCCGGGATGAAATTGCGTGGCACATGCCCGCCAAAAACTTCATCTACAAACTCGAAACCGGCGCCGCGCGGCAATGGTTCAAAGCGAATCCACACATCACCAAACTGACCACGCCCGCCCGTTTGCTTCTTGTGTCGCCCCTGCACTTGTACTGTCTTGGTGATCGTCTCTTTATAAGGTACTTTGGGCACGGAGGTAACCACGTCAACGCCAAACTTTTGCTGAAGACGCTTGACGGCAATGTCAATATGTGAATCCCCCATGCCCGAAATAACGGTCTCACCGGTATCCGGGTCGCGACTCACCACCAAGGTTGGGTCTTCCTCGACCAATCGTGCCAGCGCGCTGCCCATCTTGTCCAAGTCGGCTTTGGTCTTTGGGCTAACTGCAGCGAAAGCCACTGGGTGCGGGAAAGTAATACCTGGCAGAATGAGAGGATGATCCTTATCGCAAAGCGTATCACCCGTCGTGGTAAACTGAAGTTTTGTTACCGCACCAATGTCTCCAGCGATAACCTCCTTCGTAGGCGTCTGCTCTTTGCCGAGAAGGAAGAAAAGCTGTCCGATCCGCTCTTCTTCGCCCTTGTTGGCATTCCAAACACGAGAATCGCTCTGGAGAACGCCAGAATATACACGGAAATAAGTGAGTTTCCCTACATATGGATCTGCCATGGTCTTGAAAACTAGCGCAGCAAAAGGCTCTACCATCGTAGCCCTAATAACTGCTTCGCTATTATCGCGTACATTCGTGGCTCTTGCTTCGGTCGCAGCCGGCGAAGGCAGATAACGCACAATAGCGTCTTGCAGCAGACGGACGCCGATATTCTGAGTCGCTGAGCCGCATAGTACCAGCACAATCTTACCAGATGCAACGGCTATGGCTAGGCCTCGTTGGATCTCCTGAATACTGAGATCTTCGCCATCGAGGTACTTCACGATCAGCTCATCATCCGTTTCAGCAGCCACTTCAACAAGCTGTTGGCGCATAGCTTGTGCTTCATCGCGCAACTCGGCAGGGATATCGCTCCCTTTCTTTCCATCGCCAAGAAAAGCTTGCATAGACAGCAGGTCTACTACGCCTTTGAAATTAGCCTGAGAGCCAATCGGCAATTGCAGGGGAACAAAGTTAGCAGAGAACTTGGCCCTCATCTGCTCAAGAGTTCGTTGGAAACTGGCGTTTTCGCGATCCATCTTGTTGATGAATGCCAAGCGCGGCAATTTGAGCTCATCCGCATATTGCCACACCAGTTCGGTGCCTACTTCAACTCCTGAAGCTGCGCACAGCGTGACAACCACTGCGTCGGAAACCCGGATTGCACCCTTGACCTCGCCAACAAAATCAGCATAACCAGGAGTATCCAGCAGGTTTACCTTGTGTCCCTCCCATTCCCAGGGGGTAACCGATGTATTAACCGAGATCTTGCGCCGGATTTCTTCAGGGTCGTAGTCGGACACTGTGTTGCCCTCATCCACTCTGCCCAAGCGAGTGATCACCCCAGCATTGTACAACATCGCTTCGGTCAGGGAAGTTTTGCCTGCCCCACTGTGTGCGATGAGGCTGACGTTTCTCAATTCCTCGACCTTGTAACTCTTCATCTATCCTCCTGAATTATGAGGGTGATGCTTCGATGACTCCTCAGCACCCTCTAGATAATGTAACTTGCAAAACTGGCCCATTGTCAACTCGCATCTCGCTCTACAATGGCTTCCTTGCACAGCAACTCTTACCAACTCAGCTTTTCACAACAGGGCTATTGTATGATAGAATTATAGAGGTGTCAATTTACACCTCTCCTGCAAGTGTTAAAAAGGAGAAAAGCGCCCTCTAACAAGGATAGATATTGTGTGGACTGGTGAACGCTTCTGGTGAGGAATTCTAGGGCTAGATGTGATCTAGTAGTGTAAAAGGGCACTCTTGGTTATGGTTTACAATGAGAATTTGACTATATGCGTTTTTGATATACAATTTACTAAGTTAGGGTTATTTAAGAGGAGGAACGAATGATCCGTTATATTGCGCGTCGGTTGCTGTGGATGATTCCCGTGTTGTTTTTCATCTCAGTGATCACATTCGCTTTGGCACATGCTGTTCCAGGGGGGCCCTTTGACCGCGAAAAAGCATTGCCCGCTGAAATCATCGCGAACCTAAACAAGTACTACGGGTTGGATCAACCAGTCTGGAAGCAATACGTGAAATATATAAGCGACATTATATTCCATTTTGACTTCGGACCAGTGTATTCTTCCCGCAGTCGTAGGGTGAACGATATCTTTGCTGACCATTTGCCAATCTCGGCGCAGTTAGGAATTTTGGCCTTGCTCATTGCACTGGGCATCGGGGTACCTTTGGGCATTCTGTCAGCGTTAAAGCAAAATTCGTTCTGGGACTATTTGGGTATGGCTGTGGCTATCTTTGGCGTCTCAGTGCCTGGTATTGTCCTAGGGCCATTGCTGATACTGATCTTTGCCTTGACATTGAGATGGTTTCCAGTGGCTGGTTGGGGCACGCCTGCCAAGATGGTTTTGCCTTCTCTTGCACTGGGAATGCGCGAGTCGGCCATTATTGCACGCCTGACAAGGGCGAGCATGTTGCAGGTAATCCGCGAGGATTACATCCGCACAGCGCGAGCTAAGGGCCTAACTGAGCGAGCAGTCATGGTCCGTCATGCGTTGAAAAATGCCTTTATCCCAGTAGCGACTATCCTAGGTCCTATGTTTGCAGTACTGGTGACAGGGACATTCGTTGTTGAACAGATATTCGCTATACCAGGAATGGGCAAGTACTTTATTACCAGCATTACGAACCGCGATTATCCAGTAGTGATGGGCACAATTTTGCTCTACGCAGTGTTTCTGGTCATTGCCAATTTGGCTGTAGACATTACTTATGCCTTTCTGGATCCGCGTATTCGTTACACGTGAGGTTTAGTTATATGGCAATACAAGAACTAACAGCACAACAGAAAGCCGCATTGCGCCTGAGCGAGCGGCAAGGTAAGCCAGCTAACCTGTGGCGGGATGCGTGGGAGAGGCTGATACGCAACCGGGCTGCAGTCTTGGGCGGTGTCGTTGTGATCTTGCTCATCCTTACCGCGATTATGGCTCCCGTCATTGCGCCTTACCATTACGCTAAAGGAGATTCGGCCGAAGCGTATACCGTTCCTGAGTGGTTGATCGGCCTGTTGCCGGGGAACATCTCTGCCTATGCCAAAACGAGTTCCAAGTTCCTGCTCGGTTCGGATTACCTCGGACGTGATATGCTCAGCCGGCTGATCTATGGCACGCGCGTTTCACTGCCTGTCGGGTTTATGGGTGCCTTTACTGCGCTGATCATTGGCTTGGTCTATGGCTGTATCTCAGGCTACTACGGCGGTAAAGTGGACAACATCATGATGCGCATTGTGGATATCATGTACGCTTTTCCTACGATGTTGTTGATCATCTTGATGATGGCTTTCTTCAAATCCACCTTTGCTAAAGTAGAACCTGGGACAGTGGCCTATACGTTCAATCAGGTGAACCGCGTGGTAGACCGCATCCTAGGTCTGCAGGGCGGTGGGATGCTGTTCATCTTCATGGGCATTGGTATCACGGCCTGGATGGGCATGGCGCGGCTAGCGCGGGGCCAGATTTTGTCGCTGAAAGAGAAAGAGTTCATCGAAGCAGCGCATATGATCGGGGCTGGCGACATACGGATTATTGTACGCCATATCCTGCCCAATATCATTGGCCCATGCATCGTAGCGGAAACGCTGGCTATTCCAGGCTATATCACCACGGAGGTGTTCCTCAGTTTTATTGGGCTGGGGGTGGATCCACCAACACCAAGCTGGGGCGCAATGATTTCAGAGGGCGCACAATCCATCCGTGCCTATCCACACATGGTATTGTTCCCAGCATTGGCCCTGTCTCTGACCATGTTCGCCTTCAATTTCCTGGGCGATGGTCTGCGGGATGCGCTCGATCCTAAGATGAAAGGCACCAGTTAGTGCACATTGGATGCCATCGCGTTGTCGTTCAAGCGTCGTCCCTCAGTCCAACGGGATTGAAGAGGAATAGAGATACTGCCCCTCTATGGAAGAGCAGGGACAGATTCTTTTATTGAGCCTAGGCAAGAATGTTGCAAAAGCACTGGCCTATTCTTGTGATTGTTCTGCTGCTCTGCCTTGCGTTGTTTCTGTGCCTTGGCTGTGCAGCAGTGGCATGGTTCTGGATACGCTCTGTGCCGAGCTCTGGGATAGCCCCGATCGTGCGCTCTACCGATGGCGGCACATTGCGCCTTTTTGGCAGCGAACCGCTCACACTGGACCCGGCACTGGTTGAGGATGCCATATCTGCAGAGTACGTGGTGGAGATCTTTGGCGGGCTGGTAACGTTGAACGAGAAGCTCGAAGTTATACCAGACCTGGCCAAGCGCTGGGAAATCAGCGAAGATGGGAAAACCTATACATTCTTTCTACAGGAAGGAGCTCGTTTTCACAATGGGCGCCCTGTCACAGCTGCTGACTTCAAGTATTCTCTGGAGCGTGCCTGTGACCCGCGCACGGGCTCCACTGTGGCTGAAGTTTATTTAGGTGATATTGTTGGTGCTAAGGAGAAGCTGGCAGGACAAGCAAATGAGATCCGCGGTGTCGAAGTATTGGATGAGCGCACACTACGGATCACAATTGATGCACCGAAGGCGTACTTCTTAGCTAAGCTGACTTATTCCACCGCATTCGTGGTGGATCAGGAAACCGTGGACCAAGCTGATTGGTTCAAGCGGCCTAATGGCACTGGGCCATTCAAGTTGCAGGAGTATAGCAAGCAGCGGATTGTGTTGCAGCGTAATGACTATTATCATCGCGGCAAACCCAAGCTAGCACAGGTGGTTTTCTTGCTTACCGGTGGCTCACCCATGAGCATGTATGAAAATGGCGAACTGGATATCGTTGGCGTAGGCCCCGCGGATATTGAGCGCGTGCGCGATCCGACCAATCCCTTACATGCCGAGTTATCTATTGTGCCACAATTAGATATACAATACCTTGGTTTCGACGTGAGACAGCCGCCATTTGATGATGTGAAGATCCGCCAAGCGTTTAACTTGACGGTTGACCGACAAAAGATATGCGATGTGGTGTGGAAAGGCATGAGAACGCCTGCGCAAGGCATTGTACCTCCGGGCATGCCTGATTACAAGCGCGAGACTTCGCTACTAAGTTATGATCCACAACGGGCGAAGCAACTCATTGTGGAATCCCGATACGGAGATGTAACACATCTGCCTCCGATAACGCTCAGTATCAGCGGACGTGAGGGGCAGCTTCCTAGTTACATGGAAGCCATCGTGGCTATGTATCGTGAGAACCTCGGTATCGAGATCGCCGTGGAACAATCGGAGGATGTGCTTGCAGCGGAGCCGCAGTTCTTCAACCTAGGTTGGATAGCCGATTATCCAGACCCAGAGAATTTTTTGGATATTCTCTTCCATAGTCAGAGCGGACTGAACCATACTCGCTACGCAAATTCCCAAGTGGATCGGCTCTTAGAAGAGGCACGTATCGAAACAACTACACCGCGTCGTATGGAATTGTACAGGCAGGCAGAAGAAATTATTGTCGCCGAGGCGCCTTGGGTGCCTTTATGGCATAGCGTGGACTATGTACTGACCAAGCCCTATGTCAAGGGGGCACTCTATGCTCCAGCCATTTTCCCGTGGCTGAGCAACGTGTATATTGAACGATAGGGAACAGCAACCGGGTTGTTCCCTCCAGAAAGTTTTTCACGTCTCGCAATAATTGGATTATAGTTGGAAGGGAGGATGTGTTATGGGTACGTTGTTGCAGGTGAAGGGGCTCAAAACACAGTTTTTCACGCAGGATGGCGTGGTCAATGCTGTCAATGGAATTGACTTCGACCTGAACGAAGGCGAGACTTTAGGCATTGTAGGCGAAAGCGGTTGTGGAAAGAGCGTCAGTGTTCTGTCTCTGATGCGTCTAGTCCCTTCACCGCCAGGCCGAATCGTAGGCGGAGAAGCCTGGTTTCAAGGACGAGACTTGTTGAAGATGAGCGATGAGGAGATTCGCTCCGTGCGGGGCAACAAAATAGCCATGATTTTTCAAGACCCCATGACTTCTCTGAATCCAGTTCTCACCATCAATCAGCAGGTAAGCGAAGCACTGGAGTTGCACCTTGGCATGGATAAACGGCAAGCCCGCAAACGCACGATTGAACTTCTGGAAATGGTGAGAATTCCTGACGCGGCCAATCGCATTGATGACTATCCTCATCAGTTCTCTGGAGGCATGCGCCAGAGAGTCATGATTGCCATGGGCCTGTCCTGTAACCCACAATTGCTGATTGCTGATGAGCCGACCACCGCTCTGGACGTTACAATTCAGGCCCAAATTACGGATCTTGTCAGGCAACTGAAAAAGGAAATCGGCATGGCGGTGATTTGGATCACCCATGATTTGGGTGTTATCGCTGGACTAGCCGATCGTGTCAATGTGATGTACGCTGGCTACATTATCGAAACAGCGGATGTGAAGGATCTGTATGCGGATCCGCGACACCCTTATACGCTTGGACTTTTGCAATCCATACCGCGATTGGATGCCGAGCGTAAGAAGAAACTGACACCTATAGAGGGCTTACCACCAGACTTGATTGATATGCCTCCAGGGTGTCCATTCGCACCGCGTTGTCGTTATGCTATTGATCGGTGTCTCGAGGAGAACCCCAAATTGGAAACGGTCGCTCGGCGACACAGCGTTGCCTGTTGGGTTGATGTTACTGGAGGGAAAAGATAACATGCCTGAGAATGAGATTCTACTGGATGTCAAGAATCTAAAGATGTGGTTCCCAATCACCCAAGGGATCATATTCCAGCGCCATATTGGTGATATCAAGGCGGTGGATGGAATTAGCTTTTTCATTCGCCGAGGCGAGACCCTGGGCTTGGTAGGTGAAAGCGGTTGTGGCAAGTCTACTACTGGTCGCGCTATTCTGCAACTATATCGCCCTACGGCGGGGGAAGTGTACTTCGAGGGCAAAGACCTATGCAAACTTAAAGGTGAAGAGTTGCGTCGCATGCGACGCAAGATGCAGATGATTTTCCAAGACCCGTACGCTTCGTTGAATCCGCGCATGACGGTGGGCGATATCATTGGCGAGCCCCTCGAGGTGCACAATATCATGAAAGGCAAGGAACTGCGCGAACGCGTAATGGACCTGCTGGAAATCGTCGGACTGAATCGCTACTTCATCAACCGCTATCCCCATGAATTCTCCGGCGGACAACGTCAGCGTATCGGTGTGGCCAGGGCTTTAGCAGTACAACCCGATTTCATAGTCTGCGATGAGCCCATTTCAGCGTTGGATGTGTCCATTCAGGCACAGATTATCAATCTATTGGAAGAACTGCAGGCCAAGTTCCACCTGACTTATTTATTCATTGCCCATGACCTATCGGTAGTACGACATATCAGCGACCGAGTGGCTGTCATGTACCTAGGCAAAATCGTGGAACTGACTTCACGGGATAAGCTATATGCGGATGCACGCCATCCTTATACCCAGGCATTGCTATCTGCTGTACCCATTCCAGACCCCGTGGTGGAGGAAAAACGCAAACGCATTATCCTGGTTGGCGATGTACCTAGCCCAGCGAACCCACCTAAAGGATGTCATTTCCACACACGATGCGGGCTCAAGATCGAAGGAGTATGCGATGTCGTCGAGCCCGAATTCAAGGACATCGGTGGAGAACACTGGGTAGCGTGCCATAGAGTAACGTAGTGGATGCGTCTCGATGCGTCCAACTGCAGCCTTTATGGTGATAGGAAGAACATGATTTTCTCGAGAGAGGCCAGTCAAATCATCTGGCCTCTTTTTATCTATTTGTACATAGCTAAACCCAATACAGCAATAGGCCAAAGACTAGAAGGAGGGTTATGATGTCTGAGCGGGAGATTTACATTCGTGATCAAGTTGTTTTGCAGCCCGGCGTTGGCCTAGTCAAATTTGTTCATCAAGGCAAGGTATTGCTCGATCGAGCCACAGCCAAAGTGATCTATACCGGCACAAAGGGGCAGAAGAAAAGCCTCGCTCTAGCTGGCCATGCTGTATCTTACGGACTGGCTCAGGACAGTGTTAGCTTGAGCGCTGCCAATGACGAAGTGCAGCTAACCTGGCAATTGTGGCTTGGTAAAGAGATGCGCCTAAGCCTCGAAGTCGAGAATGTCGGCTCTCAAACAATTCGCATCGCTGAGTTGCACGTGCTCGATGTGGACGCGCAGCGCGGTGCTTCGCTGAACTTTGCCTCCCCACCCCGAAACTGGCGTTGCTACCAGAATGGCTGGCAATCATGGACACCCACATTTGCTCGGCAGGTAGCGGATGGCCTGTGGGTTGATCCAAACACCGATGATTATCGTACAAAGCACCAACCTCATTCCCTACTGCAAGCCAGAAAGACCATCAGCAGCGAATGGTTTACAGTCATCGTGCCGGCTGTAGAAAGTGTAGCCCCTACCACGATTTCCGCGAGGAGCTCCGCAGGCGTTTCATTGGATCCTTCTCTGCTACTGGGTTTTATCACGACCGCAGATCAACTTGCTGAGTTGCGCCTGGAGGTCTCAGATAGATACCAATTCCAAAGACTAGAAGCCATTTCTTACGCGGATGGAGTTTCCTTGGCTCCGAGCGAAAAGCTGTGCTCAGAGACACTCCTTTTTACCGTTGACCCTGATCCTCTGAGGCTCATAGAATTGTACGCCACACGCTTGGGGGAAACCATGCATGCACGAGTGGCAACTGATATCCCCACTGGCTGGTGCACTTGGTACTACTTCTTTGGTGAAGATACGGAGAATGATGTCTTGGCCAATTTGAACTGGATTGAGAGAAGGCAATTACCTCTGGATGTTATCTTGATTGACGATGGCTATGAGACGGCCATTGGTGATTGGTTAGATGTCAACAGTGCCAAGTATCCGCAAGGCATGAAACACATCGCCGAACAAATCGCTGCAACGGGCCATCGGCCAGGTATCTGGACAGCGCCGTTTGCAGCGAGTTCCGCTTCCAAGCTATATGCTAAGCATCCTGATTGGGTGCTGCGCAACGAGCAGGGCGAGCCAATTGTTGCTTGGCAGCACTGGGGTATGGATATCTATGGGCTAGACCTATCCTTGCCCGCCGTACAGGATTGGCTGCGGGATCTATTCCATATCCTCAGTGATGAGTGGGGCTTTCGCTTTTTCAAAGTGGATTTCTTGTATGCGGCAGCCCTCCCTGGAGTGCGTCATAATGACCACATCACCCGGGCCCAGGCAGTGCGACGAGGATTGGAGATTATCCGTTCTGCCATTGGTGATCATGTCCTGCTGGGCTGTGGTGCACCTCTTGGGCCCTCTGTGGGCATAGTGGATACCATGCGCATAGGCCCTGATGTCCACGTGGATTGGGAGCCATTTTGGCAAGATTTATCGGCGCCATCAGCCGCAAATGCCATCCTCAACGTCATCACCCGCAGTTTCTTGCATGGCAAGCTCTGGTTAAATGATCCGGATTGCTTGGTGCTTAGGCCACGGGGCGATGATTCCAACCTGGTCCTGAATGAGATGCGCACCCTAACAACTATTGTTGGATTGAGTGGTGGTCTAGTGCTGAGCAGCGACAATTTGCCGACCATTCGTCGTGGACGGCCTAAATATTTGCAGCGAGTCCTGCCACCCTATGGCCGCAGTGCTATCCCACTAGACCTCTTTCAAAACGAACGCCCTCAGGTATTGGTTCTCCCGATAGAGACCCCTTGGGATTCTTGGGTGATTGTCGCTTTGCTCAACTGGGATGACCATTCACGTGTTACCAAGCTCGATCTAGCTCAGCTTGGACTGCCCACCAGATCCTATCACGTGTTCAATTATTGGCGGCAACGCTATTTGGGTGTAGCGCAAAACCAGGTGGTTATTGAGCCGCATCAACCGCACGAAACGGTGTTATTGCTGTTAAAACCTGTATCTGAACAACCGCAATTGTTAACCTCGACGTTTCATGTATTGCAGGGAGCGATGGAAGTGAAAGAGGTGTATGCCTCACCCCACAGGCTTGTCGTAGAGTTGGAGAAGCCCGGAAGACAGTTCGGCCGATTGGTTTTCTCCGTTCCTGGTAAGCATGTTGTGTCCAAAGCGCTGGTCAACGGCCGTCCACAGCGTCCGCGCCAGATAGCCGCTGGCATTTGGCAAACCGGCTTCCTGCTGAACGAGAGAGCTACCGTAGAGCTATTGCTCGGTTGAGATCCTGTTCACAAACAGTGCCTTCTGAATCTGTGTAGCAAACACGCCCCATAGTGTGGGGGGCAACTGTGCGCCAATAGCAGCCATCACTTGACTGCTCGCCTGGCGGTCCTGTTCCTCTTTGCTTAACTCAGGCCATGAGCCGAGAGTGAAAGGTGGACCAAAGCTAGCGGTTAGCACCCCATCCACCTCTGCTACGCCAACAGGCAACACTTTCAGCCCCAAATTGGCCATATGCAGCAAGAGCCGCCCACTGCCTGGCGGGGGTTCGATCAAGCTACCATCAGGGCTATCGCGCCCTTCAGGGGCAAGACCAATCAACGGTTTACGTTCGCTATGCGCATTGCTGAGCAAAAAGAGCACTTGCCTCACAGAGCGCACCCCCTCTTGCAGGTACTGTGGCTGGGGTGGCATAGGCGGCATGGAGACAAAACCGTAAATTTGGGCGAGTCTAGTGAAGAGCAAGTGCGTTATCGGAGTCAACAGCCGACGGCGCAGAGCATCGGGATAAGTCCAGCGATTGGTCATTAGCCAAATCACTTCATCGGATGTAGCGCGCGCTTGGACAATGGCTGCTGTGATGAGAGCAATGCCCCACCATACTCCGTAGCCCGGCTTGTAGTAATGATTGGTGACGACGACAAAGGCATCCTCTGGAGGGATCAGATGCGCATTTTCCACGCGGGGTTCCGGTTGGATCCCAACAAGCAATTGCTTTGCATCGGCGCTGAACGCACGCTTTTGGCCCAAGAGGATGGATGCAGCGATTGATAATGCCAGCCGAGGCGAATAGGAGTAGCGTGTCCCGGTCTCAGCGGTTTTAGTGCGCGGCAATAGACGAGGCAAGGATATTGCTCGCCAGCTCATCTTCAGCCTTTAAACGCGCTTTTGTTAGATAATCCTACTCCGTCAATCGTAGTGCCGCAATGAGGGCATTTGGAATCCGGGAGGACGAGGTTTGCCAGGACATTAAAGCCAAAACGGCGGATCAATAGGTTGTGGCAGTTGTAACAGTAGGTGTTCTCACCTTCGCTTCCGGGCACGTTGCCTTCATACACATAACGCAGGCCCGCTTGCAGACCGATCTCACGGGCACGGTGTAAGGTTGACAGCGGTGTAGGGCCTACATTGTGCATCTTGTAATCGGGACGAAAGCGGCTAACATGCCAGGGGGTGTCCACCCCCGCTTCTTTGGCAATGAACTCTGCCAACTGGCGGAGTTCTTCTTCTGAATCGTTCTGTCCTGGTACTACTAGAGTGGTGATCTCCACCCAGATGCCTCTCTTCTTCATTGCCTTGATGGCATCGAGCACCGGTTGCAGCCGTGCCCCGCAGATCTTGCGGTAAAAACTATCGCTGAAGGATTTGAGATCCACATTCGCCGCATGTAGATAGCGTCCGAATGCATCAAGCATTTCCTCCGTCATATAGCCATTGGTGACGTAGATGCTTTTGATGCCCCATCTATCTGCCCTTACCGCAGTGTCATAGGCGTATTCGAAAAAGATAGTAGGCTCGGTGTAGGTGTAGGCGATGCTCTTGCAGCCGTAATGGCGCGCAGCAGCGGCAAGGTGGTCTGGTGAGGCTTCATGTCCCTCAATCTGTCCCCCATCCCGCACTGTCTGTGAGATTTGCCAATTCTGACAAAAGGAACAACGGAAATTACAACCCACTGTAGCAAAGGAAAAGGTGGACGACCCAGGATAGAAGTGGAAAAGAGGCTTCTTTTCCACAGGATCAATAGCTTGGGAGATGGACAAGCCGTACACCAGTGTGTAGAGCGTGCCATCTCTGTTCTCGCGCACCAAGCAAACCCCTCGTTTCCCCTCAGCGATAGTACAGCGGTGTGCGCACAAATGGCATTGTACCTTCCTGTCCTCTAGTTTCTCATAGAGCCTTGCTTCTTGCATCACGAGACCTCCTTTAGACCCAGCGGATACCTTCGTGCCAGGTCCTGGTAGATGCTCTTGAACCTTGACCACTCAGCCTTGTATTCCTCGCTGACCTGTTTGTCCAGCAATCTAGCCGGAACGCCCACAGCAATACAGCCGTCAGGAACCTCTTGCTCCTGTCTGACAACTGCTCCCTCACCAACTACGGCCCACTCTCCGACCTTTGCCCAATCGCTGACAACCGAACCCATGCCAATCACAGCGTGGTCTTGAATAGTCGCATTGTGAATCACGCAGCCATGTCCTATCGTTACATTTTTGCCGATGCTCGTGACCTCATCAGGGCGAGCATGTATTACACAGTTATCCTCAATGCTGGTACCATCCCCGATGATGATCATGCCATAGTCGCCACGCAGGCGTGCTCCTGGCCCAATCCAGCAGTTATCACCGATAGACACAGCACCGATAATATCTGCGGAAGGATGGACATAAGTCCCCTGGCCCAGCTTTGGTTTGCGCCCTTCAAATTCGTAGACGGACATTCTCCGCGCTCCTTTGACTCACTAGATTTCTCTTTGTCTCATTTTAGCGCACAGCCCCTAGGGAAGCAAGTTGCTCCGTGCGATGGTGTACCTGTCCGAATATGGCTAGAAGCTTGCCCTTCTTTCAACGTAGCTATGCATTTGACACAAAATGTGGTATAGTAAAATAAAGTTCTGCGGAGGCTGCTTTAGTTATGATGGATGATTGGGAACCTGGTCCTTTTCCAACGAAACCCGCATTTGATGACAATATGGAACCCGAGGCTCTTCCGTTATTGCCTGTACGGGATACTGTGTTGTTTCCGTATGTGGCTGCTCCTCTCTTTGTGAGCCGCGATCGCTCTATGAAAGCCGTGGAAGCGGCAGTTGCCGGTGATCAGCGCATTGCTGTTTTCACCCAAAGAGATCCCGAGGTGCAGGAACCTGGCATTGACGATCTCTATGAATTAGGCACGGAAGCAGTTATAGGTCGTGTCTGGCGCATGCCGGATCAAACTACTAGTGTCTTTGTCCATGGGCGCAGGCGCTTGCGCCTTTTGAAGCTAATCAAGACAGAGCCGTATTTGATCGCATACGTGCAGCCCGTTCTCAAGAACGTTGAGCCTTCCATCGCCACGGAAGCGCTTATGCGTGCTGTATTGACACTGTTTGAGAAGGTAGTACGGCTGAGCCGGAACATACCAGATGATGCTTTCGTCATGGCGATGAATGTCAATGAGCCAAATTGGCTGGCCGACCTGGTGGCCTCAAATCTAGATCTGGATGTAGCCAGCCGGCAAGAGCTATTGGAAACCGTTGACCCCTTGGCCAGGCTGGAGAAAATCAGTGTGTTATTAGCGAAGGAACTGGATGTGCTGGAACTAGAAAGCCGCATCCATTCGCAGGTGCAGCAAGAGGTGGACAAGAGCCAGCGTGAATACTTCCTGCGCGAGCAGATGCGCGTCATCCAGAGCGAACTAGGCGAAAGCGACCCCCTGGCTCGCGAAACTGCTGAATTGCAGCAGAGGATAGCCACAGCCCAAATGCCCGACGAAGTGCGCGAGAGGGCGGAAAAGGAACTCAGCCGCCTGGCAAGCATGCCCTCTGTCGCTCCAGAAGCCAGCATCATCCACACCTATATTGACTGGCTGCTCGATCTGCCGTGGGCCCAATGTACGGAAGATAATCTGGACATTGCCCATGCTACCGAAGTGCTAAACAAGAATCACTATGGATTGACAAGGGCCAAGGAGCGTATTCTGGAGTACATCGCAGTGCGCAAGCTTGCGCCAGAAAAGATCGGCACCACTATTCTCTGTTTTGTAGGGCCACCGGGAACTGGCAAGACCTCATTGGGCAAGTCCATTGCCGAGGCCCTTGGGCGAAATTTTGTGCGCGTTAGCCTGGGAGGAATCCGCGACGAAGCCGAAATTCGAGGCCATCGTCGTACCTACATCGGAGCATTGCCAGGTCGCATTATCCAGACGATGCGCCGCGCAGGCACAATCAATCCTGTCTTTATGTTGGATGAGATAGATAAATTGGGCATTGATTTCCGAGGTGATCCATCGGCAGCATTGCTAGAGGTCCTGGATCCAGAGCAAAATTATGCTTTCTCCGATCACTATCTGGAGGTGCCCTACAATTTATCCAAAGTGATGTTCATCACGACGGCGAACATTCTCGATCCCATTCCACCTGCGCTGAGGGATCGCCTGGAAGTCATTGAGTTTCCAGGGTACATTGAGGAAGAGAAGATCGAAATCGCGAGACAGTTCCTCGTGCCACGCCAGCTTGAGCAGCACGGGTTAAGTGGCCTTCACTTCCCTCGTCAGACATTGCGGCGCATGATCCGGGAGTATACATTTGAGGCTGGCGTGCGCAATCTCGAACGCGGAATCGCGACTATTTGCCGTAAAATCGCAAGACGGGTAGCAGAAGGCAAACAGCCGCCGCGTTATATCCTACCACAGAGTTTGCACAAGTACCTGGGCCCACCAGAGTTCTTGTATGGCGAGGCCGAAAAAGCGGATGAGGTAGGGGTAGCTACCGGTCTTTCCTGGACCGAAGCGGGTGGAGATACCATGGCCGTTGAGGTAACCGTAATGCCCGGTAAGGGCAATCTGCTGCTCACTGGCCAATTGGGAGAGGTGATGCAGGAATCTGCTCAGGCTGCATTGAGTTATGCGCGAGCACATGCGCAGGAATTGGGCATCAAGAACGTTGACTTTGATAAAGTAGATATCCATGTGCATGTACCCGAAGGCGCTATCCCCAAAGATGGGCCGTCCGCTGGCATCACTATTGCCACGGCGATGATCTCTGCCTTGACGCGACGGCCTGTCCATCGTGAAGTGGCGATGACTGGTGAGATCACCCTGCGTGGTCACGTATTGCCCATTGGTGGCTTACGTGAGAAGGTGCTTGCCGCATATCGAGCTGGACTAAAAACTGTGCTTCTGCCAAAGCGCAACCGAAAAGACCTCGTTGATATCCCGCGCAAAGTACAACGGGGATTGAATTTTGTTTTCGTGGAACGGATGGAAGAGGTTGTGCCAATAGCGCTAGTTTCATTAGAGCAGGACCAGAGACAGAAGCGCGTTGCTTCAGCTAAGAATAGGCGGAGTGTGGAAAGACATGATGCAGAGAGCAAGCCGTCGTAATCAGCCTTTGCGATCCATCCTTACCATCGTGCGGTTGACCAGTTGTGCTATGTTCCTTCTTGTTCTCACACTGACAGCCTGCGGCACAACGCCCACGCCAACCCCGCCAGCGAAGACGATTAGCTTTCCCGAGGACGTATTTGGCAGAGGCTTCTTGCCTGGCAAGACCTATTTGGACATCAAGCGAGAAGACACTGATTCCGATGGTCAGTTAGAGTGGGTGGTCTTCTATCGCTTTGATCAGGTGGGAGGGGGCGGACCGGTAGCAGCCCTGATTTACGATATTGTCGTTGACCCCGAAGTGCAATTGCCCATTGCTTACCCGTACAAATTGCGCACGCCCGATCAGAACTATCTGTCGCAGGATATACCTAACCTATCTTTAGCTGAGATTGTCCGAGAAGACGGCAATGTTCGTAAGGAGTTGGTTTTTAGCACCGAGACGGAACTCGTCTTTTTCCGTGTAACTCGTGACCCGAAGGGCCCGCCTGTGGACAACCCTCCTTTGTATCGCTGTATTGGCTTTTTCCGCAGCGATGGCGGCGTGAGTTTCAACCCTGGGAATCTCCAAGTTACTGTCACCAGTCGCGCTGGCTACGAGCGCAGTCAATTGGTTACAAGGCGTGAGTACAAGCCAGGCACTTTACCAGAAGCGGATGGCTATTTCCTGGCCAATACCACGACCTTGGTAGCGCCATTTGAATCGCGTGTTGACTTCCCAGAAGGGATACCAGCCACGATTCTAGATACCCCATACCCGGAGAAAATCGTCCTCGCTTTCTACCAGACGCTGGGCAAGAGCGATGCCCAGCCGGCTCTTGCGGACTATCTGAGTCCCCAGGCGGCAACCGAATTGACGCAGCTCAAGCTCAGATATGGCTCGCCGCTTCCTCCGGATCAAATACAGCGCGCGATCGTGCAGGAACTCAGTTATTACCCCACCCAGGAAGATTCCACGACGGCTCTTGTGACTGCTAAGGTCATCTTCCAGCCTAAGACCGGCCAGCCCAGCCCACTTATTGAGGTACGCTGGAGACTGGTCCGTATTGGGAATCGCTGGAAGATGGACTATGCTGAGCCTTCTTAACCGTCAGCGTGGTTTGGACGCATTTCATAGAAACAGAGCAATGTGCTCCCATACTTGCGCTGATCGGATAAGACTAGTTGGCTCAATTCGAGTGACGCGTATTCCTTGGGATGAATTTGTGCTATGACCAGTGCGCCCGGCGCCAATAGTGCCGAATTGTCCAACGCGTGGAGTGTCCTTGCCCACAATCCCTGGTATTGGGGTGGCGCAACGTAGATGATGTCAAAGGGGTCGCCCTTGTAGCTAGCGATGAACTTGAAGACATCGCGCCGCACCACCTGAGCGAGACTGGCTAGTTGCGTAGCGGCCAGATTGCGGTGGAGAGTAGCCAAAGCACGTTCGTCTCGCTCGACAAAGGTTGCCTCCTGTGCTCCACGGCTCAGCGCTTCAATGCCAACGCTCCCCGTTCCAGCGAACAAATCAAGGAAGCGTGCCTGCTGCACTCGTTCTGCTAGGATATCGAACAAGGCTTCCTTAACCCTGTCCGTGATGGGTCGTGTGGATTGCCTCGGCACGGAGAAAAGTCGCCGTCCTTTTGCTTCCCCCCCAATTACTCTCATTGCTTTTCGCTCTTTACTCTATGTCACTGGGAAAACGCAGATAATGCTTGGTAGCTGCCGAGTTGCTGTACACGCCGCGGTACTCGGGCGGGAGCAGCGCCGCGATCTGAGCCATGATTTCATCGGTTATCTCTTGGCGTATTTGGTGGGTTATCTGTGCGTTTCCAGGATTCAGGTAGAATCCCTGTCCTGCTACGATTCGCACCTCGGTACGGCGCAGATGACGTAAGTTCTGGAAGAACCGCTCTTGCCCATACACAACCAGGGGCAGGATAAGCATGCCAGGCGCACGGGAGGCAAGAAGCACGATGCCTGGGCGACCTCTTTGTAGACGGCCATGATGGCTGCGCGTGCCTTCTGGTGCCAATCCCAGCATCCCACCTCCGCGCAGCACGCGAAGCGCACTGCGCACGGCATTGAGGTCCAACTCGCCACGACGTATCGGGATAGTTCCCCAGGAATCGGCAATGAGCCTGGTAAAGGGGTTGGACCAGAGCTCTTGCTTGGCAAGGCCAGTGACCGAGCGTGGTAGTATCGTGTAGATCAGTAAAGGGTCAATGAAATTGATATGGTTTATAATTAAGAGGACCGGCCCAGTGCGCGGTATGCGCTCTAGTCCTTCTGTTTTCACTTTGAGCAGAATCTTGGTTGCTAATTGGATGACTTTGACCGAAATCCAGCGCACTATTCTCATTTTACTTCTCTACTTGGTGCTGTTCACTCGCTGCCAGAGAGCAGCAAAGGGTTTCTTGCGCAGCTTGACTTCCCACCAAACCCGCAGCCAGACGTACGTTCTGGCTATGAACAATAATAGCGTCCACCACAGTTCTCTGCCACTGCGAGCATATCGGAGAGCACTCCAAGCCCCGGCAATTGCTTCACGGCGAAATGACCTCATGCCTCTTGAGCTGTTCACATAGCGCTGTACATACCCACCCATAGAGCGAATTTTCTGTATCATCCAATCCCGGTAGGTGGTTGGATATTTGACATACACTAGAGCTTCTGGAGCATAGGCAGTGCGCCAGCCCTGTTCCCAGATGCGATGCGAGATGAGTCCGTCCTCTGCGAGCGAATCGGCGGGGATTGGGCTTACCAATGAGCGACGGAAGGCGTAGAGGTATCCAGAGCATTCTAGGAATTCCCCACAGCTGGCCCGCAATAGTCTCTGTTGGTGTGCTCCAGCATCTACGAGCACATGCGACCAATAGCCCAGCATCGTGCTGCGTGGGTTCACGGAAACCGGTCGCCCGCTCACAATGCCAACTTTGGGATCCGCGAATGCGGCTAAAAGCGCACCCACAGCGCCAGGGCCAACATAGACGTCGCCATCGCTCAGGATCATAATCTCCCCTTTTGCAGCGCTTAAGGCCAGGTTCAATGCGGCTGGCTTGCCCTCTGCATGGTCACGCAAGAGTCGGATATGTGCGTTCTGCGCTGCGTACTCTGCTACTACGGCAGCCGTCTCGTCGTCGGGACAAACCACCAACAGTTCGTAGTCGTCAGGCAAATCCTGCGCAAGAAAGGCTTCAATTGCCCGTCCGATGGTCTTTTCTTCGCGATAGGCAGTAATAATAATCGTGAGTTTCATACCCATTGTCCAAGTCAGTTGGTAGTTTAGCATACAATAGCAGCAGCACCAAGTACAGGTGAAGAGGGTTGGCATTCTATTTAGCTACAGGTATAATCGCATTGGCAAAAAAGGATGGACAAACAGACCCTCGAACGGCTTAAAGTAGATAGAATACATATTGCTCCCCGAGCACTTGAGCGGTCGCCTTTAGAAGTTCAGCATCATTACTCTCACATTTGGGCCCCACTCGACGAGCTGCTGGGTCAGTTGCGCATCTTCCCCTCCGGGTTGGCACGCTTCTGGCTTCAGCAACCCGGTGGTCATGTCGTGCTCACGCAATTGCCCTCTGGCTACGTGGTCGGAGAGCAAAGGCTGAAGCAGAGTATGTTGCTTCATGTCGCTTATGTAAGGCTGTCTGATTGGGTCAATGACCCACTGGAAGCGCTGGTTCCTATAGGGCATTTGGTTGACCACTTGCTGGGGAGCGCGGGAAGCGAGGAAGGACCTTGGCTTTCTGAAGGGGGAGGAATTAACCCTGCTTTGCAGAAGGTTGGCGCCAGTATAGTCGAATTGTTCTCGTTGGGATACAGCTTTGACGCAGAAGCGTGTCGCGATGCTCGTACTTACTTTGCTCGTTCCTTGGCCCTGTATCTGCGCGATCGACGCGCCTTAAATATAACTGACCCGGTGATGGAGAGGCTGCTGCGAACTACCCTGTTTGCAGATGCTTTTTGGCGTTGGCTGGAGAAAAGGAATTAAACTCAGCAATAGCCCGCTCTTTGCCATTACATCCGCTTTTACAGTACGTATATGCCAGACCTCTGGCCCTCAGTCAAAGACGACTACCTCCTTCCCTGTGAGTTTCTCCACAATCTTGGCCGCGATGAGCTCCATGTGCGAGTTATACTTGACAAAATCTAAGTTGTCAGAAGGTACGGTCAGCACTGGACATAGCGAGAAATGCTCAATCCACTCCTCGTAAAGCTGATTCAACTGTTCGAGGTACTCAGAGGAGACGTCCCGCTCGAAATCGCGTCCACGCATGCGAATGCGCTGCATCAGGGTGGGAACGGAGGCACGCAGGTAAACCACCAGGTCTGGCGGAGGTAGAAACAATGTCATCGCTTCGTACAGTTCGCGATAGGTGTGGTAATCGCGCTCGGTCATGTGCCCCTGACGGTACAGGTTTTCGGCGAAAATCTCGGCATCTTCGTAGACGCTGCGGTCTTGTACCACCGTGCCTGGTCTGTCGAGGATTTGGCGAAGGTGGCGCAGGCGGCGCGAGAGGAAGAAGATCTGCGAATGAAAACTCCACTGGCGCATGTCCTTATAAAAGTCAGCCAAATAAGGGTTGTCATCTACGGCTTCGTAGAAAGCTTCCCAGCCCAACCTTTCGCTCAGCAGTGCGGTGAGCGTTGATTTACCCACTCCGATATTCCCAGCCACGGCGATAAACTTTTTCATCACCAACCTCCTCGCTTATGCATGCGGTGGGTTGCAGCCTTTTCGAATCCTGGCCAGGTAGGCTTCTTCCAAACTGATGCCCATGTCATTGGCCAATCGGAGCAAGCAAGCCAAAGAACCAGCCAAGCGCTCCTTCAGAGTGGCGATGCGCTCTTGCAGAGCGCGAGCCTGAGCTTCCTCGTGATTGCCAACTTGCTCCAGCCATTTCTCTTGTGTGGCCCAGACTTGCCCCAATTCGTTGGCGATGTTGCCTACCTCTGCCTGCAGAGCAATGAAATCACGGTATAGGTTCCCTTTGGTTCCAGTTTCTTGATCTGCTGCACGATGCCAGTATTGCAAATCGCTCAAGCGGCGACGCCGTCCTTCGATGATAGCTCTGCCTCGCTCCTGTGCTGGTGTCTCTATCTCCAACAGGGGACGTTGATGCGTGCCCGTGCCCAGCGCTGACCTGATGCGTTCCAGCACATAGGCTAGGTCTTCTTCCTTGCGCACGATATTGAGCTCGTTTGTGTCAATGGTGAGCACTGGTGCTTGATTATAGTTGGCAAAGAAGGACTCATACGCTTGCATCACAGCGGCTAGGTACTCGCTCGACATGGCACGCTCGTAGGTACGGTCTCGCACAGCGATACGCTCTAACAGCACATCCAAGTTTGCCCGCAAATAGACCACTAGGTCGGGCAGAGGTATTTTTTCGGCGAGCACGCCATGGAGCATTTCGTAGACTGCTAGTTCGCTGCCGGCAAGGTTCAAGCGGGCGAAAAGTTGATCTTTGGCGAAGGTGTAATCACTGACCAAAGAGGAATGCTGTAGCACTTTGGCAATGACATCATGCTGCTGGCGATAGCGACTCAATAAGAAGAAAATCTGCGTTTGAAAGGCATATTTCTCGCGGTCAGTATAGAATTTGCTGAGGAATGGATTCTCTTCAAAGACCTCGAGGAGCAATTCTGCATCCAGTTGCTTGTGAATGAGTCGCGCCAGTGTGGTCTTCCCTACACCGATGGGGCCTTCGATAGCCACGTAATATCTCTCGGGCACAGAAATCTCCTTCCCAAATGCGATCGTTGGCTGAATCGAGGAGGCATCCGTAATTTAGTATCCTCCCTGGTGGTGATTCTCTGACACATAGGATAGTACACCCTCAGGCAAATGTCAAAAACACTGCACTCACTGCATTACTCATGCCACATCGCTTATTCCTTAGCAGTACAGTCCTGATCCGACTTTAGAAGGGAGAGGACGTACCCTTGATGTCTGAGGTCAGGAAGCTTCGTCAATTGACATGTATGTGCTGAAGTGTATAATGTGCAGCAGCGCGTCTCAAATCTGACAAAGGAGGGTCACATGTACAAGTTTGGATCCGAGGAGTGGGTCAAAGCACTGCAAGAAGCGATTAACGCCAGCGAGGCCTATGCAGAAGCGGCTAAAACCTGGGAAGGGGATTTTTATTTCATCGTTGAACCAGGCGGACCGATTGAAAAAGAGCTGGTCATGTATATGGATTTGTGGCATGGCAAGTGCCGCGAAGTCGGCGTATATGAGGACCGTTCGGCCAAGACGCCCGCGTTCGTGATCAGTGCCCCGCTCAGCGTATGGCGTAAAGTGATTGATAAGAAATTGGATCCCATCCAGGGCATGATGACGCGGCAGATGAAGCTCCAAGGTGACATGGTCAAGATCATGAAAGCGGTCAAAGCAGCCAAAGAATTGGTTGAATGTACGACCAGGGTCCCGACCGAATTCCCCGAGTAACCTCAGTTTTTGATTGCTAAGGCTGGTTGTAGAACAGCAGTAAGGAAAACCAGCAGGGTGCACAACAACCTAAGGTGTTATCCTGTAGCGATGTACTTCTAGGAGGGAAAGCAGAGTGTGGTACTTTAATAGCCCCTTGATTGTCTTCGGCGAAGAGGCATTAAGCGAATTAACCCGCATCGAAGGGAAGAAAGCATTCATCGTGACCGATGCCAATATTGCCCGGTTGGGCTACGTGGAGATGGTCGCGCAACAACTGCGCGCAGCGGGATTAGAGTATCGAGTCTTTGCCGAAGTAGAGCCTGATCCTTCGCTGCAGACCGTGAGAAGAGGTGCAGACCTCATGCGCGAGTATGAACCGGACTGGATTATCGGCTTGGGGGGAGGATCTTCCATGGATGCGGCGAAGGCCATGTGGGTACTCTATGAGCATCCCGAGTTGGTGCCTGAGGGAATCAATCCGGTCGAACCGCTCAAGTTGCGCCAAAAAGCGCGGTTGATCACGATCCCGACTACGAGCGGCACTGGTGCTGAGGTCACCTGGGCGATTGTGCTGACCGATACGCAAGAGCAACGCAAATTATCACTTGGCTCACGTGAAAACATGGCCGACATGGCAATCGTGGATCCGGTGTTTGTCGCCGGATTGCCTCCGCAGATCACTGCCGATACTGGTATGGACGCCCTGACGCATGCAGTTGAGGGCTACACGACTGCCTGGCATAATGACTTCTGCGATGGTCTGTGCCTGATGGCGACCAAGCTGGTTTTTGATTATCTGCCGCGTGCGGTAGCCAATGGCAGGGACACGGAAGCGCGGGAGAAGATGCACAACGCTGCTTGTATCGCTGGCTTGGGCTTTGGCAATTCCTTAGCAGCGATGGCTCATGCAATGGGGCACTCCTTAGGCGCCGTTTTTCACATGCCCCATGGACGCGCTGTGGGTCTGGTCCTGCCCTACACGGTCGAATTCACAGGCAATGTGATAGCCGACCGCTACGCAGATATCGCTCGTTTTATCGGCCTCACCGTAGCATCACCAGAGGAAGGTGCGCGAGTACTGGCAAACCAGATCCGCAATTTAGCCAGGAACATCAACCAACCGCTGTCACTGCAAGATGCTGGTATTACCACACAGCAATTCGAAGCCGCTTTACCCAAATTGATCGAAAATGCCGAAAGCGATGCCACATTGGTGGCCAGTGCACGCATTCCTGACAGAGCAGAATTAGAGCGCCTTTACCACTATGCGTTTGCAGGCAAGCCAATTGACTTCTGAAATGTAGACCACGGGATACTGGGCTGTTTGTCTCATGCCTCATATCCTTTCGTTTGGCTTTGTGGCATCCTGACCATTTGCCAAGGAGGACAACATGCACGGTTTCATGGGCAAGTTGCTGGTCGTAGACCTAAGCAACGGTCATATTTCCACTTTACCACTGGATGAACGAGCCGCGCGGCAGTTTGTTGGTGGAGCCGGTTTGGCTTGCCACTACCTTTACGATCGTGTTGACCGCAATACCGATCCACTTGGTCCAGAGAACCCACTGATATTCATGACTGGGCCACTCGTTGGAACGGCAGCTCCTTTGTGTGGGCGCTATGTGGTCTGTGCCCGCTCCCCCCTAACTGGCCTTTGGGGTGAGTCAAACTCTGGTGGCCGCTTTGGTCCGTACCTGCGCTTCTCCGGATACGATGGCATATTGTTCACCGGCAGAGCGCCTTATCCAGTGTACCTTTTCATTTGGAATGGAGGGGCAGAGCTCAGGGATGCCAGGGGGCTCTGGGGCAAAGACTCGTATGAGACGCAAGCCGCCATCCGAGATGAGCAAAAGCAATTCCAACTTAGTATTGCCTGCATCGGCTTGGCAGGCGAGAATTTGGTCAAGTACGCTGCCGTGATGAATGATTGGGGCCGCGCAGCGGGACGCACTGGGATGGGTGCGGTGATGGGCGCAAAGAACCTGAAAGCAATCGCTGTTGGCGGTGATTTCCAGGTGCCGCTGGCCGACGAGGCGAAATTCAAAGCCGCAGCCCAGGCAGCGGCCGAGGAAATCAAAGCGGATGTCAAGGCACAATTTCTCGCTGCAGGCGGTACAGCTTCTGCGATTGACACGACGATGTGGATAGGCGATGTGCCCAGCAAGTACTTTACTATGGCCTTGTGGGAACCTGTGTCCAATCTAAGCGGTGCAACAATGGCCGAAACCATCCTTATGGGCAGAAAAGCCTGCTATCGCTGCGTCGTGGGCTGCGGTCGGGTGACGAAAGTAACAGGCAAACACGTGACAGAAAGGATTGATGGACCAGAGTACGAGACGGCGGTTGCTTTTGGCTCGTTGATCCTCAGCGATGACCTGCCCGGAGCGGCTTATGCCAGCCATTTATGTAATGTATACGGGCTGGACACAATTAGTGCAGGCGTAACGATTGCCTTCGCTTATTATTTGTACGACCAAGGAATTATTTCCAAGGCCGATACTGGCGGCCTGGAATTGAGATGGGGCGATATCGAAACCGCTTTGACCCTAGTTGAACAAATTGCTAGCCGTAAGGGTTTTGGAGCAGTGCTGGCTGAAGGGTCGCGTTACTTAGGTCGCAAGTATGGCGTTGAGGATTTAGCAGTGCAGGTTAATGGGCTGGAAGTGCCCATGCATGAACCGCGTGCGTTTACAGGTATGGCCTTGGTCTATGCCACTTCGCCCCGAGGCGCCTGTCACAATCAGGGTGATATGTACCTGGTAGATCTGGGTGCTCCAGTGCCTGAACTCGATATCCAGATTGGCAACCGCCTGGAAAGTTCGGAGGAGAAAGCACTGATGACCGCTCGGGTCATGAACTGGCGTAGTCTTTACAATTCGCTGATTATGTGCGTTTTTGGCAATCCGCCAGCAAACTATATCCTGGACATGCTCAATAGCGCTACCGGTTGGGACTTGCAGCTAAGCGATCTCCTGCCTCTTGGGGAGCGCGCTTTTAACCTCAAGCGTCTGCTCAATGGCAAGTTGGGCCTGACGGCTGAGAATGACCGCTTGCCCAAACTACTGCTACAACCGCTGCCCGGCGATGCCGTAGAGACACAGGTGCCTGATATGGATGTGCTGCTACCTGCATACTATCGGGTGCGCGGCTGGGACCGACAAACAGGTATGCCTACTCGTGCCAAGTTGCAAGAGTTGGGCTTGGAAGACCTAGCTTGGTAAGTTCGTGAGTTTGACCAAGTGTCCCATTTCGAGTACAATAATTGTGTCTGCCCCCATCGTCTAGAGGCCTAGGACACAGCCCTTTCAAGGCTGCGACGGGGATTCGAATTCCCCTGGGGGCATTTTTCGTATCACTACGCGCCGTGGCAGAGAGGACAATCCCTGTGCGGAAGATTCTTATTTTGATAACCCTCATCCTTTTGCTCACGGCCTGTGGAGACGAGGCGAGACCAACCACAACTCTGCAGCCTACCTATACCCCTTTGCCCACCTACACACCCTACCTCTCCAACACACCAAGCCCTACCGACACCCCAGTGTTCTTGCCCGCTTTGCAGGGCTGGCAGGAAGCGCAAGTTGTGCAGGTCCATGATGGGGATACAACCGAGGTCCTGATCCTTGGCCAGGCATATCGAGTGCGATATATTGGCATCAATGCGCCTGAAGAGGGTGAATTATGTTTCGAAGAAGCGAGGCGTTTTAATACCTATTTGGTCACACGCCTGGGCAAGATTGTTTACTTAGAAAAGGATATCAGTGAAACCGATCAGTATGGCAGGTTGCTGCGTTACGTGTGGGTTGCAGGATCGGATGAGTATATCATGGTCAACGCCGAACTAGTGGCTATGGGCTATGCCAGGGCCATCGCATATCCGCCGGATGTAAAGTACCAAGCACTTTTGACGCAGATGGAGCAACAAGCACGCCAGGCGGGTCTCGTAGGGTGCTGGCCCACAGCAACTCCTACGGTTACGCCCTCGGCTACGCCTCAGAAAGCCACGGCTACCGTTACAGCTCAGGCAGCTACAAGTACACCCACACTTTCAGCGGGCTGTCCTCAAGGATGCATCACGCCACCACCGGGCTGCGTGATTAAGGGTAATATCAGTTCAAGCACGGGAGAGAAGATATATCATATGCCCGGCCAGCGTTACTATGACCAGACGACTATCGATCCCAGCAAGGGAGAACGCTGGTTCTGCACTGAGGAAGAAGCAATCGCCAACGGCTGGCGGAAAAGCAAAAGATAGTATGGTGCACTTTGCTTTTGCGCTTTTATTACTATAATTTGCGTTAAGCAAAGGAAAGCCAAGCATGGACGCCCTATATCGACTTGTGCTGAGGTTCTGTGATCTTCTTGGACTTGATCCAGCCACCAGCGCAATGGTGCTGGCGGCGACAGGATTTGTGGCGCTGGTTGCGGCAGGGATGCTTCTCCTGGCCCGCGGCATGACCAACGTAGGGGAGGGTCTTGATCGCGTCCTTGAGGGATTGCAACGCCTTTTGATGGGGCTCTTTATGTTGGGCACGGCGCTGCTGCTTGCTCTGGCTATCTATTGCCTCACCCGGGGCACACTCGTCCATATCGGACGCTGAGCGCGCAAATTCCTTCTCTTGGTGTTATTGCCACGTATTTAATGCTGCTGCCACCGAATAAACGATAAGCAATTGCCCACAAACATACGCAACCCAGATGACATCGTTCACTGACCTCCAGGTATGACCACGGATAACCCAGTTGCCCAGGATAAGGTCAGAGGACAGAAATAGCCATGTCCCCAGCGCCAGAGGCACGAAGCGCGTATTGCCAATCGCCAAGATCATGGCTAATGCAACCATGAGCCCAATCAGCAAACTGTAGGCCAAACTGCCAATATTAATTGCTTTGCTCCCACCAGGTTTGCGCACATAGGCATACCATGCCCATAGGCAAAATCCGAGCATTGCGAGCAGTAGAATGATAATGTAAGCGCTTATGTGGATCAAGCGGGAATGGAACCCTAGGTTCAGAAACGCGGCAATGTAGAATAGGTGGCCAATGCCGAATTCGATCATGCCAAAGATAAGCCGGTTGGGCACTGGTATCAGTTCTGCCATGATCAAATCACCGACAAAACCGGCAACCATGCCCAAGAAGATTAGGGTGGCGTAGCTCTGAAAGGGTGTCTCGCGTGCGCCTACCTGCCAACCCAGAAAAGCGGCCAACACCAACAGTGCCGACAGGAGCATCCGCAATGGGCGTGGCAGGCGACCTGTTTCCTCTTTGTTCAGTTTGCCAAAGAAAAGTCCACCCGCAAGCAAAGCAAGTTCTAAAGCGAACAGCGCGTACAGAAACCAGTTGAAGGGATAGCGATAGGGTAATGGGAACATGCGGCACCTCCCACAGCGCAAGTGTAGATCTTACTGCGTTGAGGCAACGCACTAGACGCTCAACTTTTAGGGAATATATTATGCGAAAATTATACACCGATCGTGTTAGGCATGTAAAGCGCCAATGAGAGAGTTGAAAAAGTCCTTTCTTGTCAACCCAAACCACAATATGTATTAGCCATTCATTAACTATCACGCAACATGAAGACATTTCTTCAAGTAACTGATATGTTTTTCAACACCTCCTTTTCATGGTTTTGCATTTTCTTGCATTTGTGCTAAAATGAAATCCTTAAAGGTTTGCTATAAGCAACCTTTCCGCCCCAGGCTGTTCTGTTCGCCCAACAGGACAGACCTGCGGCAATCCCGAGGAAAGGAGGTGTGACGATGCCAGAATACGAACTGGTCTTTATCGTCCAGCCTGAGATGGAAGAAGAACCCCTTACCACGCTGGTAAACAAGGTTTCGCAAACCATTAGCGATCTCCAAGGCCAGGTTCGCCAGGTCGAGCCTTGGGGCAAACGTAGGCTGGCGTATCCCATCAAAAAGCATCGGGAAGGTTTCTATTACTTGATGCTACTAGAACTGCCTGCATCGGCTGTGCGCAGCCTGGACAGAGCTCTACGGTTGATGGAAGACGTGATTCGCTATCTGATCGTACGCAAAGACGAAACGAGCACACCATAGTTCGTGGTGATGTTATCCTAAGGAGGTTAACTTGACTACCAATACAGAGGGGGAACAGCGAGCAGCACGAACACGACGTCCTGCTCCTGTACAACAAGATATGGAAAGAGACCAACGCCCAGGGTTTTACCGACCGAGTCCTCGTCGGCAATGCCCTTTTTGTGCGAACAAGTCTCTGACCATTGACTACAAAAAGGTTGATCTGTTGCAGAACTATATCACAGAGCGGGGTAAGATTGCGGCCCGGCGTAGCACTGGCCTTTGTGCTAAGCACCAGCGTTGCCTAGCTGTGGCCATCAAGCGTGCACGGCATCTGGCGCTACTGCCCTTTGTTGCTGAACTAGTTCGCAAAGGTTAGCACTGGGCGAGCTTGAATGTGGGTTCGCAGCCACCGTTTTGCGGCTGCGAACCCGATCTTACTCTTAGCATAAATTCGAGGCAAATGAATGGCCAAAAAAGGTAAGCCAACCGAGGTCTTGACGAGAAAACAAATGTCGAAAAGGGAACGCGAAGCACAACAGCGGCGAATTCTGTATGCAATTGCTGCCGTAACTGCCCTCACTGTGTTGGCAGTGCTAGGTTTTGGCTTCTACCAGGAATACATAGCGAAGCCTTCCGCACCCATCGCTTTGGTGAACGACAAGCCTATCTCCACGAGGGACTATCAAGCGATGGTCAAGTATCGGCGTTTTGAATTGGCAAGCATGGCCAACAGGATACAATATCAATTGTCGCTTCTAGACCCTACTGCGGAGGAGCAGCAATTCCTTGTCCAGTATTTCCAACAGCAGCTTCAGCGAATCCAATTGGAACAGGCAAACGTACCGATGGCCGTTTTGGACAGTATGATTGATGATGAGTTGATCCGGCAGGAAGCTGCCCGTCGCAATATCACCGTCACGCCTGAAGAGCTACAGGAGGAAATTGAACAGCAGTTCGGCTACCAACGCAACCCACCTACTCCAACGCCGACACCAATTACTGCAACCCTCACGATCACAGTAACTCCGACCCCTACGGAAGCACCAATGACCTTGGAGGAATTTCAGACGAACTACAACCAGTACGTCATTGCCGTGCGCAAGAACGCGGGGATGAGCGAAGCAGCCTTTCGTCGTCTGTTCGAATCAAGCATATACCGACGCAAGCTTGAGGAGGCGCTTGCTGCGGAAGTACCCACGACAGCGGAGCAGGTCCATGCACGGCACATCCTGGTGGAAACAGAGGAAGAAGCACAGAAAGTGAAGGAACGCCTTCAGGCAGGCGAGGATTTTGCCGCTTTGGCCAAGGAACTTTCAAAAGATACAGGCTCTGCCAGCGAGGGTGGCGATCTGGGTTGGTTCCCACGCGGCGTGATGGTCACTGCATTCGAGGAAGCAGCGTTTGCCCTTCAGCCAGGGGAAATCAGCGATATTGTACAGACAAGTTTCGGATACCATATCATCAACCTTATCGAGCGCGATCCCAACCGGCCCCTGGATGAAGACTTTCTGGCACAGAAGAAGGCCTCTGCGCTGGATGATTGGCTTGAGCAACAGCGGAATTCAGAGGCGGTCAAGCGGTACTGGTCTTCCGACAAAGTACCGCCGATCAAGTAATGCAACAGCAAGCCAGAAAATGAAGAGGATAAGGCACCCTTAACCTGATACGTTCAGCAGCAGAGACAACTTCTGTCAGATGCATGGTCATTTTGACAATACGAGCAATCTCGTATAAAATAGAATTGGTTCGCCGAGGTAGCTCAGATGGTAGAGCACTTGACTGAAAATCAAGGTGTCCCCAGTTCGATTCTGGGCCTCGGCATGCAGGCGGAAGTGGCTCAGCGGTAGAGCATCTCCTTGCCAAGGAGAGGGCCGCGGGTTCGAATCCCGTCTTCCGCTCCAGGAATGCTTCAACGCAGAGACTGTAATGAACATCTCTGTGGTAAGTTCTTCCAAGGCGACGTAGCCAAGTGGTTAAGGCAGGGGTCTGCAAAATCCCGATCGTCGGTTCAATTCCGACCGTCGCCTCTGTGATAGTGGCTGATAGCGTGTACGCTATCAGCCCTTTGCTTTGGGGCGGTGGCGAAACGGCAGACGCTGCGGACTTAAAATCCGCTGGACGTTGAGTCCATGAGGGTTCGATTCCCTCCCGCCCTACTGAAAAACTCTTTCTACGGAACGTTCTTGATCAGGGTCAGGTCGCCTGTGCGGGCCGCTTCCAGAATGGGCGCCATGTACTCGTCAACCATCTCTGCTGTCAGTGGCACAGGCATGTTCTCCAACTTCATCTTGAGTTGTGGATCTTTGGCTGCAGTCAGCGCACGCTCGATATGCTCTTGGGTGAAGCCCTTGACCTCTCCCAAAGTGGTCGGGAAACCAATGCGTCGGCTGAGCTCCATCATCGCTTTGGCCACAGCCATGCCCAACTCGCGTCCACTGAGCGCATCTATGTCGGCATCGGTCAGGCCAGCCTCCTTGAAAATGTTACCCACAATGCGCAGTGGCTCCTCCACGGCTGGAGCGAAGAAAACGACATAGTAGGGGTTCATGATCGCACACGCTCGACCGTGGCTGAGGATGTCCACGAGCGAGAAACTGGTGAGATGCCCGCCATTGGTGCCACCTAACATAATGGAATAACCACCCAGATCGGTGGCCAGACCCAACGCAGTGCGTGCCTCCATATCATGGGGATTCTTCACCGCGCGCTCGACATAGTTCACCACCAGGCGAATAGCCTCGCTGGCTACCTCCACCATCTTGGAGTAATAGGGTTTCCCCACTGCTCCTATGAGTACTTCCAGCGCATGCGCAACGCCATCCAACGCCCCATCCGCTGTGAATCCTGGCGGCATGGTCTTGGTCAGTTCGTAGTCAAAGAGCGCTCGGACGGGCACAATCGCATCATCCACGATCAATTTCTTCTGCCCAGTGTGCACATCCGTGATATTGGAATATTTGGTCAGGTGCGCCCCGGAACTGGCCGCTGTCTGGATGGCAACTACCGGGGTGAGTTTCTTGCCGGTCTGGCGCAGCTTCTCCGTTACCCTGCCCGTGCCAAAGTACTCATCAATTTCACCACCTAGAGTACGCAATACTTCGGCAGCCTTGGTGGCATCCAGGGTACTACCACCACCCAGGCATACGATGACGTCGGGATTCAGCGCCTTAAGTTCGGCTGTGATACGGAAGAGGTCCTCGCGCGGCGCATTGGGTGCAGCCCCTTCGATTGTTCCAAGCAGCTCAACACCGGCTGCCTTCAGCGAATCTTCGATCCTCTGGATGAGCACTTCATTGCCAGGGAACACAGTATACACCAGAGCAGCCCGCTTGCCTAGCTCGGCGGTCAGGCTTCCTATTTCGTCCAGCACGCCCAAGCCGTATACGTAGCTATCCCCCTTGAACTCGCGCATCAATTCTCTTGCTTTCTCAAAATCTGACATGTTTTTCCCTCCCTTATTCCTCTCAGCGGCGGCTCACTAGCCGCTGCACAAAGTGATCGTAACTATCTGCGAACTGCTTTAACGTATTGTAAACAGGCGGCCAAGCAGCTACCGCTGCCTCATCTTCCAAAGTCAAAACCTTACTGGGTTGGAAACATTCCTCTTCATCCCGTACCCAATTTGTATCCGCTACATAATAGGCCTGTTTGAAAATCTCGCTGTGAGTCAGGACATCGAGCACGTGGGACGGCACCGGCTCGTGAATTCGATCGGCATCTAGTTCTATCTCGGGTTCCCTATCGAAAGCATGGCGCACATCGGGAAAGACGGTAATGATGCTGGTGCCGACTGTCTCCGTCACGTCTGGACATGCACTGGGCAGGCGCTCGTAGCCTGGGCTATCCTTATAGACTCGCAACGATGCGACAAGGGGTTTGATACGCTTTAGGTCATAGCCTCGCTCTTCGAGCAACTTGTGAAGTTTCTTGACCACTGCTACGCCCGACCAGGCGGCTGCTTCTAATGCATCGGCTTGGCTGATGCCATGCGCAGCCAATTCGGGGAGTTTCCCCAACAACTCGTCGCGCACAGGATAGGCCAAGCGACCATTCATCTCGGTCAGCGTAGCGAAGATCGCCTGCCCCTCGCGAATGGCAGCCGCGAAACGTAGTTGCTGGAAAAGGCCAAAATTGACCGTGATATTGACGCCGATGCCCTTGCTGGTAAGAGCCCGACACGCTTCCAGGCCAGCCAGCGTACCCGGCAATTTGAACACGACATTGGGCACCCCACCGTCCAGTCGCGCTCTCAATTCCTCGTAGATAGCCGTCGCATCTGCGATCATGGCCTGTGCATCGCCGTGCTTCTTGGGATTGACTTGCAAGCTCACGCAACCCATACCGCCTTCCGTCACGAGGAAGATGGGACGCAAGAGACGCATATTCGCCAGTACGACCTCCAATGTAGCCAGCCGCGCTAGTTCTTCGGCACTGGCCTGGGGATTAGCCATGACGAGCTGATCCATGATTGGATCCCAATAGGCAGGGTCTGCATCCCACGCAACATCCACCAGGACAGGATTTGTCGTCACAAAGGAGGCTCCTAGGTACATCGTGTACTTGAGGAAAGCAGCATAGTCATTCCCCAACTCAGTGCAATTGAGTCCTGTTACGCGCATCTCGGCCATCCTGCGCAGATTGCTCTGGCGGAAAGCCTCAGCCATGTTGCGGATGTATTCACAAATCGCGCCACCCACCAACTTCTCGGCCTCCGCCTCCGGCTGCACTGCCTTCTCAGCTACGAACCTGGCCTTGGCCATATTTCTCCATTCAGCCTGGAGTTCACGCGCTGCTGACGGGCACAGAGCCTCCCAATCGGTCAAAAGCCGTAAGTTGGCAGTGATTTCATCCTGAACCTCTGCATCCGTCAAAACCTGTTCCCCATGAAGGTCTGCGTTCTGCAAGTTCCACTTTGTCAGCATAGAGCTCAAGTCAAGTATTAGATGGGTCAAAAACGAGATACAGTTTCTCTGGAAGTCTTGACCATCCTCGGCAAGCCGGCCGGAGAGAAGCTGACGCAACTGGCGCAATTGCGCAGGTAGTTCCCTTGGGCGCGAGAAGAATAGCAAGTAATCCGCGGCTTCTTCGCTCTGCCCAACCTCAATCATGTGCACAACGTCGCTCAGGGCAAAAGAGCGCTTTTGCTGTAATTCCTGTGCAATTTGTGCCTCTAAATACGTTCGAAGTTCCATGTGTGATCTCCTTTGTATTAGAAGTCGAGTATGACGCTTGGTACTATTCCCATCACCTCGCAAATGGTGCGAGATGCTTCGCAAAATGAGCCTGCAATAATGCGAAATACTGCTCTTCTTTATTTCGCAGCGCACTCAGCAAGCGCTCGCGGAAGCGATAGCTCCCGTCCGCGTTTCTCTCGGTCAATACAGAACCAAAGGTGACATGCAGCACCTGCCGCCCATCGAAGAGGTCTAACACGCTGGCAAGCTCCATATCTGGCAATTGATCGGCTATGGGCACCTTGCTTACATCAGCGGACACGTGGTAGGTCGCCTTATCCGTGGCATAGCGTTCCCGCGCAAAGGCCAGTATTTCCCTGAAAAGTGCCGGAGCAATATCCGCTATTGCTCGCAGAGCCTCCAAGTAGCTCGTGCCAGCCGTCTTGACATGGGCCCGACCACCAGCGCATTGCGCGATGATCAGATAGATGCTGAACTTATCTGAACCAGAGTGGAGGCTGAGCTTGTAAGGCCCAAGGGCTTGGGCAACTGCAACATGCTGCCTGAACTCTGCCTCAAAAGCACCCAAATCGCCGATATAGTCTACGCCTTTCTCAAAGCGCCCCACGAAGCGCGGGGCCAGGCTCACCCAACGCACTCCCAGCCGCTGCAATTCACTGGCCACAAAAAAGTGTTCCTCGGGCGAAGTGGGGGTTTCCGTCTCATCCACGGAAATTTCCAATTCAAAGCCTCGCCCCTCGCGTTGGTTTACTCTTTCCACAAGGTAGCGGTACATCTGCACAGTATGGGCGATGGCTCGTCCATACTTGGCCGCCGCTCGCCAGAGACCTGCTCTGTCGAACACAAGTACAGTATCCTGCAAGCTAAAGGACCGCCCCAGATAACGCCGCTCCATATCCTGCAGTGTGTCCTCGAGAATGTCCCAGGGTAGGGTATGTACCTTGGTCGTCAGCTCTGCGGCTGATGCTCTTTGCGCGTCATTGTCCACATGGTCACCGGGATCGATGGTAAAGAAAGTATAGCCAGCAGCAATAAATGGATCAAAATCGGCGGCGTTTTTAACGTGGTCGGCATCTGCACCCCAAGGTTCCCGCCAGCCTTCCTGGAAGGTGCCCCACATTGCCTCATCGAGCACCTGCTGGGGATTACGTCCGGTGCGCGTATTTTCGCGCACCGATTGTTGAGCAAAGATCGGTGCAATGTCCTTACCATAGACAGCACGCACATGGCCTGGAGTAGCCAGGCCGAGGCGGTCACCTAAACCGAATGACATTTGCAGACCTAGCGGTACTGGCTGCAACCAGGGCAACCGTTCGCGTAGAGCCGCGGCATTCGCTGCTGAGAGCGGGCAAAGCCAGGTGTCGTTTGTCTTCGCTGTGGCTTCAAATTCAGATGCATCTCCGCGAACGCCAAGCCATTTCTGCCCTGTGTGGTCATCGCGGGCAAGGAAGAAAACAGTCTCAGCAGCTTCGACGATCGAGCGCGGATACACAGTGAAAGCGTTCATTCCCTCCACTCCCATGTCAATCCTCCATCTGATCAAAACGATAGGCGCGCTTGGCCAGGCCGTACGCCATCTCCCTCATCATCTCCGCAGCCTCATCTTCCTTGATAATGTGTCGCGCGACGAGACCTGCCAACCAGTTCGCGCTGGCTCGACGCCACAGATCATGACGCGCCGGGATGGAGGGAAAAGCACGCGTGTCGTCGTTGAAACCAACCGTATTGTAGATCCCAGCCGTCTCCATTACCTGATCAAAGTAGCGCTGCATGCCATTGGGACTGTCGTAGAACCACCAGGGAGGCCCGAGTTTCACGGCGGGATAAAACCCAGCCAGAGGCGCCAACTCCCGCGCGTAGGTCGCTTCATCAAGGGTGAACAGGATCAGGGTTAGCCGCGTGTCGTGGCCATATTTGTTCAGCAAGGGACGCAAATTCCGTGTAAACTCGCTTGAGATAGGAATATCTGCTCCCTTGTCCGGACCAAAGCGGGTGAAGATGACAGTACTATGATCGCGGAGAGAGCCTGGATGGAGCTGCATCACCAAGCCATCTTCTACGCTCATACGGGCGCTTTCGATTAACATGTGCGCAATGAAGCGGCGGCTATCGTCGGTTGTGGCCTGGCCACGCAGGGCGCGTTGAAAGATCGCCTCGGCCTCAGAGGGGCTTAGCTCGGCAGTGTAGGCTGATTCAGCCGCGTGGTCAGTCGCTTTGGCTCCCATGCGCTTAAAAAAGGCCCGGCGCTCCTCCAAGGCTTGAATAAAGGTGCTGTAAGAATGCACGGTGATGCCACTGACTTCGCTCAGTTCGTTGATATGAGTCTGCCAGTCGGGTGCTGCCAGATTGATCACTGCGTCGGGGCGGAATGTGGGTCGGATGTCGCCCTTCCAGCCAGAAGCTCGAATGGTCTGATGGTGCTGCAAGGTATCCGTGGCGGCATCAGTGGTACAGAGCACCTCGATATTGAATTGTTCAAAGAGGGCTTTAGGACGAAACGCGGGGGTTGCTAACTTGGCCTCGATCTGGTCATAGATACGCTGTGCAGTCTCGCCATTCAATCGCTCTTCGATGCCGAAAACGTCGTGTAGTTCCTGACTGAGCCAGATGCCCGTGGGCGTACCACGGAAGAGATAAAAGTGCTCAGCAAAAATCTGCCAGATCCTGCGGTGGTCCTTTTCCACCGGGCCACCGTCCGTGCGAGGGATGCCCAGGGCTTCCAGAGGAATACCTTGCGAATACAACATACGGAACACATAGTGGTCGGGGATGATCAGCATCTCGGCCGGCGAGCCGAAGGTAGCATTCTCATTGGCGAAGAGTTGGGGAGATACGTGGCCGTGTGGGCAGATCAAGGGCAAATCGGCCACCAACTTGTACAACCCTCGTGCAATGCGTCTCTGTGTTGGATCAGGATCAAAAAGTCGGTCTTCGTGTGGTTGCCATTCAGAATGCCTCATAATTGTGCCTTCCGTTTCGTTTGTGACCATTCGCGTGCGGCTTGTAGCATGGCATCAATGTTCTCAGGCGGAGTGCCTGGCGATACCCCACCGCCGAAGGAAAGGATCATGCCTCCTGCACCGCCTTTGTCCAGACATTCTTTAGCACATCGCATCACATCTGCGGGTGTGCCATATACACCTACCTCCAGCGGTGGTACGTTGCCCATGAGCGCGACGCGATGACCAATCCTGTTTTTGACTTGACCGATATCCATCTCATGGCTGAAATTAAATACATCAAAGTTGGCTTCGACCAGGCTATCCAGTAAATGCGGGCAAGGAGTATCGTTATGATAGACTCGGATCAGCCCTTGAAATTGGTCGAAAATACGGCGCAAGTGTGGCGCGATCAACGCCTCGTAATCCTGTTTCGAGACCATCCCAATCACGTCATCTAACACCATAATGCCTTCTGCCGCCCGAAGCATGTCGAGTTGCGCCTGCAACCAGTGGATGATGGTCGTGGTTAACACATCCAGAAAACGCGCGACCAAACCACGTTCTATTGCCACTCCGATCATGAGTGAAGTCATTCCGACCAGCCAAGATGCCACGGTCATCGGTCCGCGCGCACAGACCATTTTGATGCCCAAACCTTCAGCTTGCAAGCGTTTTTCCATAACTTGGTAAAGGTGGAGTACCAAAGGCATCAGTCCATCTTCTTTTGGATTAGCTGGTTTCACGGCTGCCCAAAAAGCAAGGTCAGTTACCAAAGGCTCGATTGAAGGAGGGCGATCTGGATAAAAGCGCAGCCGAGCACCAAAGGCGGAGGGTTCAGTAGCCATTCCAAATTCAACCCAGAAACCAGGAATCCAGACGGCATCGGGAAAGCGTTCCAACAAGCCTTTATTAATTTCTAGCCACTTCTCAGGGAAGAGAAAATAATCTCGTGTGTCAATGCCCGCATAGCCTGGTAGCCAAGGGCTATCCACGATGAAAGCAACAGGAATTTGCTCTGGCGATCGCAGTTGTGCTGCTTGCTTAAATCGCTCCCAGGGTGCATCCATTATATCTATGCTCCGTAATGTCGATATCTTTGGACGACCTCAAACATCGCAAATATGTTGTCATCGGGGGTGCCATAGTCCATATTGATGCAGCAAATTCCAGCTTGTTCTAATGGGCCAGCAGCCAATAACAGCTTCTCCGTATCTTCAGCAATCTCCTTGGGGGTACATTGCAACATGCGTATCGGACTGAGCCGCAGGCTGAAAAAGGCTTGGGGCAGTACTTCGCGGCAGCGTCTTACGTCAGAACCCCATCCAACATCGAAAAATATCGCGGGCAATCTTGCGTAGTCAGGCGCAAAGTAGTGCATGTTATCGCCACAGTGATGGATGCCAAAAGGCTGGATCCGCTCAGCCATGCGTTGCTCTACAGGCAGGTGCAGTTCTCGGTAACTCTGAGGTGAGATCATCTGCACTGAGCAGTTGGCATGAAGGAAAAGCCCTCGCTCTACATGTTCTACCATGCGGTTAACTGAAACAGAGCAACTACCCGTTCTCTCGCGTACATATAAAGCAACATCTACAATCAGTTCTCCAATGATATGGAGCAGGTGCTGGATGCGCCTAGGAGCCTGATAAAAATCCACGAAAAGATCCTGACTATATAGATGGTAGGCTGCATTCAGGAGTCCATCGGTATTGACATCGCCGATTAAATAGCCATACTCTGCTTCGAGTTTGTCCATATCCGCAATGAGGCAGGCCATAGGCCACATCTTAGGCCAATCAGGCTTTTGCATGGTTTCAACCTGTGCACTTGATAAGCCAAGTGTTTTCGGTTGAGGGGCAGCATTGGGTGCAAAGAGGATATCCACTCCGAGCAGCGCAGGGATAACAAAGCCTCCCGCAACATGTAAAGAACCTACTATAGGACGAGGTTGTGGGGTGCACTCGCCCATGCCCAAATCGCTATAGCGCTCGTAGAGCACACGTCGCATCGTTATGTCATTGCGGATACGGGTTTCAGCGTCAAAATAGAACGATTCGTCGAATGAAATCCCTGCTATGTGATACCACCAATTGGAATTGAAAACTAGTTCAACTGGCAGGAATTGATCAGCAGTGACACCCATTTACATTACATAGCCCTCAACTCAGTATACCCCATACTCTTGTAACGCCTCCCACATCGCGATGATATTTTGGGGAGGGACATCAGCCTGGATGTTGTGTATCGTATTGAAAACAAAACCACCACCAGGAGCAAATGCCTCGATATTTCGCCGCACATCGTCTTTTACTTCTTGTGGCGTACCTCTAGGTAGAACTCCCTGGGTATCCACACCGCCGCCCCAGAAAACGAGTTCCTTACCAAAGTCACGTTTGAGTGCAGCTGGTTCCATTCCCACTGCCCGAATATGTACAGGGTTAATGATCTCGACACCAACCTCGATAAAATCGGGTAACAATGATCGAACATTGCCACATGAATGAAAGAATCGTTTAGCATGCGGAGCCAGCTGCTTTACTCGATCAAACAAGATCTTTAGACGTGGCTTGAGCAGTTCGCGAAACATGCTCGGAGAAATCAATTGCGACGATTGTGTGCCGTAATCATCGAACTGGGCAACTACATCCACCACATCGGCCAAGACTGGCAACGCTACCTCCCAGAAAGACAATTTGAGTTCGAGCAGCTTGTCAAAGAGTGCGCTTGCCAGCTTCTTTTCCAAGGCCATGATAATCAGGCAGTTCTGCATCCCTACAATACGCTGTGCCATCTCAAAGATGCCAGCAAATGGGTCTTTGAGCACTACCGCATAGCCAGCAACACGGTAGCGCTCGGCCAATTCCCGCAGCCCCGCAATACGTCGCCGGTCGGCCATATCAGGCCAGGAGTGCCGTTCGATATCTTGCACAGATAGATCTGGATTGTCCAAAGGCACTTGAACAATAGTATAGTAGAGCCCGTCTGGCTTAGGCCTGCGGTAGGTTATGCCCCACTCGTCATGATAAATCCAATATGCACCCCTCTCCTCCTCATGGACATTCCAGTTATGGCTGTTGAGCGGGAATAATCCGCGTACATCCACGCCAAATCGTTCGACCAAATCGTCATCAGGGAGTGCCAACTGCTGGATATAGTCGCATAGCTCTACTTGAACTGGTGATAGCCCCAATGCCTGGCGCAGGTTGCGGTAGGCAACCACGTGGATGCCGCTTACTTGCGTGCTGCCCAGATCAAAGGGAACGCGATCTGGCTCTTGGTGACATAGAGCTGTTAGCAAACGCTCCCTAGAGCTTAACATGCGCCCTCCTTAAGCGCATCTTATTGTTCATCTACCAGTCTTTGCAGCACTTTACTACAGTAGATTAGCGCTCTCGGCAGATGGAAGGGGTCTTTCACCGGCAAAGCCACGGTCTCGGTGAACTTGTTCCCTTTTCGATCCAGCCTTTGGGTCCACTCCCCATACTTGGCAACAGGATAATGGGTAAAAGCATAGTTGTGCACTCGCTCGAACCATTCCAGGCACCAGGGCGCTCTCGCTATTTCGTAAGCGAGCAAAAGGGCATAAAGAGCTTCGGTGTGCGGCCACCAGAGCTTTGCATCAGCAAATTTCCACCATGGAGTCTGTCCCTCTGCATCTCGCGCTAGCAGAATGCCTCCATACTCTGAATCCCAACCCAATTCGATATGGCAGCGAAGTATCTCAATAGCCTGCCGAACTCGTTCGTCGTTGCCTTCACGCTGGTAGATGTGCATTACAAACCACATGCTTTCAATCGCATGCCCAGGTACAACACTGCGGCCCTGTGGTGAATCTATCAATGTATTGTCCAGAGAGACAAACTCGTAGAGCATCTTTCGCTCAGGTTGCCAGTACACTTCCATAATTTCGTTTGCATGAAAGAGGCTGGCATCAATAACCTCGCGGTCGTTCAAATAATGTCCTAATTCATTAAAAGCAAGAGCAAATAGCATGGACACACCATGCGCCTTGCCATGCTCGGGTAGCGGATAGGGAGCTGTGCCATACGCTCCTGGACAAGACAATCTGCGTTGCACACTTTCGTATGTTTCCAACGCCAGCGTGATCGCCTCCTGGTTCCCAGTAGCCTTAGCCAACTCAGTGAGCCCATAGATGGCAAATCCATCAGTGTAAATACTGATAGCTCCCTGCAAAGGCTCGCCGTTCTTACTGACCGCAAAAAGCCACTGCCCTTTTTGATCACGGCCATGCTTTTTGACAAAAGCGAAGATGTGTTTTGCTACGTCAAGCCACTCCGGTCTAGGCTCAATCATGTTATACAAGGCGGAGAAGGTCCAGATCGCTCGAAGTTGCGACCACATATATTTGTCCGTGGACAAGACCTGACCTTCATCGGAGATGCAGGTAGATATGCCTCCATATTCCCAGTCTACAGCGTATTTGAGCCAGAATGGCACAACGCGTTCAAGAAGTTCTGAGCGATACATCGCGAGCAAGTCGCAGAACCTGGCATGAATCATCATGTAATCAACCCTCCAGGGCAAAAGCTGCGTTAAACAGCATTTGGGTATACTTTCGCCGCCGAATCCACATCCAAGAACAAATGTGCGTGGGCTGTTTGACGCAGGATAGAAGCGGGACAAGCCTCACTCAGCGGGCCTCTCAAGGCTCTGTAAACGGCTTCGGCCTTGCGTGCTTCCGGCACAATTGCTAGCACCCGTTTGGCAGCCAATAGTGCGGGGATGGTTAGCGTGATAGCATGGGTTGGAACTTCCTGGATGGCAGCAAAATGCCCTTCCTTAACCTGTTGTTGCCGGGACACCTCATCCAGCTTTACTACTTTTACCCATACTGGGTCATTGAACTCAGCAAAGGGAGGGTCATTGAAGGCCAGATGACCATTCTCGCCAATCCCCAGGGCACACAAATCCGCTGGATATGCGCGCAACAGTTCTGCGTACTCTTTACATACTGCCTCCAAATAGCCCACTTGTCCTCGGATAGGATAAAAAGCTCTGACATTGATGTAATCAAGGAAATGCCGTTTCAGGAAGCCAGGAAAACTCGCCGGATGGTTGGGATCAATGCCCACATATTCATCCATATGGAAGACGTTAACTTTTGACCAATCAATCTCTTCCTTTCTTAATGCAGCCAGAAAGGTAAGCTGAGAATTGCCTGTGGCCAGAATGATATTGGCGCGCTGTCTCTCATCGATGGCCTGCTGAATAATCCCTGCTGCCTCTTCTGCTGCTGCCATACCCAATTCCTCATTGGTGCGGAAGATGCTAATAGGCAAGTTCTGTAGTTTCGTTTGATAAAGTGGTTTAGGGGACATACAGATCCTCCTCTAGAGTCAATCCTCCGTAATGAACTCACTGATGTAAATGTATTGCATTGTCTCACCTTCAGTCAGTTCAACCGAGTGGGCCGTGTCGCGTGGTATCACTGCGATCGTTGGGCCTTGTACGTGTGTTGTATGCTCTCCAATCTTTACTGTTCCGCTACCCGAGATGATCAGATAGACCTGATGAAAGTCAGCATGGCGGCGCGGCTTGGTATAAGTTGGTCCTTGCAGCGTGACCAACCCAATAGCCAGGCCAGGCACTACCCCAGGTCCTAAAAGCCTGCGGAACTCGACGTTCGGACCATCATCTTGATCATAAGTCGGACATTCCTCAAATTTTTTTAGATACAGTTCCATTGTCAACTCCTTTCTCCTTTTAATAAATTAGACTAGACTAATCAGCGAACCAAGCGTTTCAAGGCCAGACCTTGACCAAGCTGTCCCAAAAACTAAATGAGCAGGGTCTATGCTGCGTATACCCACTGCCCACCGATCATAGTACGCCAAGCCGTGAAATCCTCATCGAAGATAGCGAGATCGGCATCTTTGCCCACTGCAATGCTCCCTTTACGGTTATCAAAACCAATCACTCGCGCTGGTGTCAGCGTTGCCATCCGGATTGCTTCCACCAGCGGGATACCGACAGCTCGTACTAAGATGGGCACCATCTGGTTGATGAGCGTAGTACTGCCTGCAAACGCCGTGCGATCTAGCATCATGCCCACCCCGTCATGGACTTCATACTCCATATCTCCCATACGAAAACGAGTACCTTCTGGCATCCCTGCACCGCTAGTAGCATCTGAAATCACACATAAGCGATCAGCCCCAATGCATTTGTATGCGAGTTTCATCAAGGTGGGAGGCAAGTGCTTGCAATCCGAGATCATTTCCACAGTCAACCCATCAAAGACCAACGCTGCTTCCAAGAGGCCGGGCTTGCGCCAGGGGCCTTCGCGCACAGTGCTTGATTGCCCACTCCAGATATGGATGATGTGGCGCAGTCCAACCTGCATCGCTGCTAGCACATGTTCTTCCTTGGCAGAACTATGCCCCGCTGCTGGAACAATGCCTAGCGCTGCTATCTTCGCTGTGAGTTCTAGCGCTCCCGGCAACTCTGGCGCATAGGTCATGATTCTAATTACATCAGAGTGCCTCAGGAGAATATCAGGCGTGTCATCATCCGGAGTGCGGATGTTTTGCGGGTCTTGGGCACCTTTCTGTGCCAAGCTGAAATAGGGCCCTTCTAGATGGACGCCAAGCATTTGAGCGCCTTCATGCCGTGCATGCATCCAATGCCGACTGAACTCCAAACATTGCACCAGGTTTGGGATTGGTGCCGTCGATAGAGTTGCGAGCAACGAGGTAATACCGTGTCTCGCGTTCTCCTCGGTAATAGCAGAAAACGCCACTGCATCCGGTTCATTGAAAGTATGGCCCAATGCACCGTGCGTGTGAATATCGATGAGACCTGGTGCAATATAGCGCCCTCCCACATCGATCCTTTCTATATCAACGCCCAGAGAGTCGATATCGGCAAGGCCTGCGATCTTCTTTCCTTCCACGACAACTGCCTTGTCAGTCACGATTTCCTGGGGCAGAATCACCTGTCCATTACACAGTGCAAACCGTCCCTTTGGCTGCTCTATCCCTTGGCCCATCATTTTGATCCTCCTCTCAAATCCGTTGTTAAGACATCCGTTGGGACATTTGATTGAGGCGGACCCTGACCAGGTTATTCCGGAGTTTCGCAGTCAGAATCCGCATAGGTGTGTCAATGTACGCGAAGAATGCTTTGAATCCCTCGCACAAGTAATTCAACCCTGGCTCACCGTCAGGCGTGCGGATAAAGCGATCCTTAGGGCAGCCACCATTACAAACAAAACGCACTTTACACCCACGACAATAGCGTGGCAGCGTAGTACGCTTGGCCTGTCCGAATTGCCATTGTCGCTCCGAGCCCACCATTTCAAGCAGGGGAACCCGCTGAATGTTGCCCAGAAGGTGCGTGGGTTCTACAAAATGATCGCATGCATAGAGATCACCATTATGCTCCAAGGCCATAGCCATACCGCACGTTTTCCCAAAAACGCACAGGCCAGGCTGTTCACCTAGCCAAGCAGCCAGTGCCACATCAAAAATCTGCACGGAGACACGACCGATATCTTGACGTATCCATTCGTCAAAGATAGCGATAAGAAAGTCTCCATATTGCCGCCCTCCTACCGAGTACCCAGTAACCCGAACGTTTTCCTGGCCATCTAGGGCATTCATTCGTGCGACGATGGGAATGAACTGAATGAACTTAGCGCCCACTTCATCCCGCAGAAAGCGGTATACCTCCAACGGATGCGCAGCGTTAGCCGCATGGACAGCGGCCAAGATATTGAACTCCACGCCGTACTGTTTTAGCAGCGCCAACCCATTCATTACGCGATCGAAAGTCGGAGCATCCCTCTTGTCACGCCGATAAGCATCATGAAGTTCGCGAGGGCCGTCCAGGCTCACGCCAATCAGAAAGTTATGTTCTCGAAAAAAGCGACACCACTCACGGGTCAGGGTGGTACCGTTAGTTTGCAGCGTGTTACAAACGCGCATCCCTGGCTTGCGGTATTTTTTCTGCAAAGTCACAGCCAGGCGAAAGAAATCTAGCCCCATTAGAGTCGGCTCGCCTCCCTGCCAGGCAAAGGTCACCTCGGGAACGCTTTGCGCCTGGATATACTGGCGGGTAAAGAGCTCTAACATTTCGGTGGTCATCCGAAAACGACTCTCAGGGTAAAGCATCTCTTTAGATAGATAATAACAATAACTACAATGTAGATTGCAGAGCGCACCACGGGGCTTCACCATGACATGGAAAGCTGGGGGTAGCACCGACGGCGCAACGGTAGCTACTGACCCCTTTCGCTGATTCACACTATAACCTCGCTGTGCGTCTATCAGTTTATATACAATATTCATATATATGTTATACAGTCTCTCCCGCCACAAAACACTATAGTTTCTAAGCAATTGGCCAGTTACAGTGGCTCTTCACCAAAATCTCTTGTGCGTACAATACCAAAACGGAACTCCTCCTTCAGGGGGTTGTGAGGTGGGAACTTGGCCCACACACAGCCAGAGCCAACTTTTGTCGCATCCGCGGGTAGGACTGGCCCTCGCAAAATTGGGTCATCAACCTCTCTCTCCCATGAGGAGAGACGGTTGGCCAGCTCCTCCTTCAGCGGTTGATATGCGGCATCTTCTGCCAGGTTATTCTGCTCCCAGGGATCTGCTTGCAGATCATATAGTTCCTCTTCTGGGCGCGCATGAGCAAAGTGCTTGTTGATGAATGCTTCGCCATATCGCTGAACGCAGGGACCTCCGATCTGCACCGGCCAGCCAGGCAAGAAGTTACGTATATATTTGAACTGACTTGTTCGTATACAGCGCATTGGATCATATTCACCCCCATGCCAAGTCATCTCTGCAAAAATTGCACCTCGGGCCTCGTATGGCTCACCCCTCAAGAGTTTGAGCATTGAATGACCCTGGACATTGGGGGGAATAGGCACATTGGCTACTTCCAATAGAGTAGGCAATATGTCTACATGGCTGGTCAGGGCTCGTACTCGAGTGCCAGGCTGTATAACGCCAGGATACTTAAAAACGAGCGCCACTTTCAGTCCTGGATCGTACAGTGTCATTTTAGCGCGAGGGAATTCAGGCCCATGATCAGTAGTGAAGTAAACGAGCGTGTTATCCTCCAGACCGACTTCTCGGAGCGTCTGCAATACCCGTCCTGTGGACGCGTCTGCCTTGTGAATGCATTCATAGAATGAAGCCAAGTCCTTACGCACGACAGGCTCATCTGGCAAGAAAGCAGGGACATTGAGTTGTTTAGCAACCTCAGCATCATACTTCGTACCAAATGGACGATGCACATCGAAGAAGCCAATCGATAGAAAAAAGGGTTGACAAGCTGCTGCGCGGCATTTGAGGAACTCCATCGCTCGATTAGCCACTGATTCAGCGTCCGTCTCTAAACTGAGCCCAACTGCGTTGGCGAGCTCGGTCCAACTCTCGTTATACGTCAGTTCCGCCACATTATCCCGCTCATGCTGGAAACCAATGAGAAACGTCTGATAGCCAACCCGGCGTAGGATAAGCGGCAAATCTTCCTCGCCTTCTTTATAACGCCAACCCCGGTGAGTCAGGCCAAGAATTCCATGAGATTGGGGATAACGGCCAGTCTTAATAGAGGCGCGGCTGGGAGAGCACTGAGGGGCAGGGCAAAAATGGTTCTCAAATACTGCCCCCTCGTCCGCTAGCGCCTGCAAGCAAGGAGAGGACAAATCAGGTCGGTTGTAGCAGGATAGCCAGTCTCCAAGATCATGCCAGATGAGTTCAATAATATTGGGCCTTTCTATCATATTGAGTTTGCCCTTCTATCGTTTCTTGTCAGCCTTTCCAAGGTCTCAATAGCAACAATTAAACCCCGTGGCAAGTGAAACGGATCCTTGACCGGCAAAGCGATCACTTCATCGATCTTGTTGCCCTGACGATCCAGTTTTTGCGTCCATTCACCATGCTCTTTATCCGGGAAATGAGCAAAAGCCCAATTATGAATTTTCCAATACCATTCAAGGCACCATTCGTCGCGCACCTGCTCGTAGGCGAGCAGTGTGCCACAGAGCGCCTCCGTGAAAGGCCACCATAGCTTCTTATCGGCGTGCTTCCAATAAGGAAGCTCCTTACCCTCTACATCTATACCTAGAAACAATCCCCCATAGAGAGGGTCCCACCCTTTTTCAAGGCAGGGGCGCATTGCTTCCGCAGCATAATGTGCCCTAGCAGTATCACCAACGCGTGTAAAGTTGTGAATCTGAAACCAGAGGCTCTCAATGGCATGCCCTGGCACCATTACTCGCCCGGCTGGTGTATCCCACACACTATTATCCATACCAAGATATTCTAACAATACCCCACGGTCAGCGCGATAAAAATGATCCAGCACTTCTCGCCCGTACCTCAAGCCCTCTTCAAGAAAGGAGTCATCTCGCAATTCATGTCCAAGCTCCGAGAACATCAATGAAAACTGCATGGCTTCTCGATGGGCCTTCATTCCCGATGGAGTCGTATAGGGTGCTGTCTTGTAGCTTCCGGGATGCGCGAGTCGTTCGCGGCAGGAAACAGCCGTTTCGCGAGCAATTGCCAAAGCTTCCTCATCTCCAGTCATACGAAAATATTCAATGAAACCGTAAATAGCAAAGGCATCTGTAGCGATGCTGTTTTCTCCAACCAGAACATTGCCCACTTCGTCCACGACAAAGACCCAATATCCATTGGCATCACGGCCATAACGTTTCAAGAAGTGATATTGATTCATGGCGGCACGTCGCCATACATCTTTAATCTCCTCCCTAATGGAGTACTTGTTTGTGATCCGATTGACCAAAGCAGAAAAAGTCCAAAGCGCCCGGGCGTTCGACCAGATGTATTTGTCGCGGCTCAGAATAGAACCGTCATCAGCTAGACAGGTCCACATCCCTCCGTTTTTCCAGTCCAGGCTATAGCGAATCCAGAAAGGCATTACCTCTTCTGTTAAGTGATGGAGGAGAAACGCGTGTAGTTCTTGCAGATTCATCTTTCCAAACCTTCCTTTAGTTGCGATTTTCATTACACCAGATAGGAGAAGACCAAGCCAAATGGCCGTTCTTCTGCACTACTTTGATAAAATAGAAATCTTTATCTCCTGGATTAGGATCAACAAACTCTGATACTAGGGAGACCTTATCCTTCTCAATGACAGGCCCAATGCGCACCTTAGGAGCCAAAAAACTGTCAAACACCGACAATGACACATTGTTGTCCCGTAATTGATTCAGTACCACATCACAGGATACTCGAAACGCTCCTCCTTTCGGATGCTGTCCAAAAATGACGAGTGCCAGTTGGCATTCCTGACTAGCTTCCACCTCAAGAACTACCGAGTTGGTCGGCAATGGGTTCATTCTAGACGTATAAGACTCGACGATGAAGTGAGTCGCGTCCAGCACATGCATCAAATTGACACGATCAGTCGAAGCTCCACCGCCAGCGAGACAAGGTATCATGCGCATTAGCCGACCGCCCTGAAGTTCGCCTTGGATTTCCCAAGTAGTGAGATGTACAGAGGACAGAGCATCCCAGCCCCATTCAAGGCGCAACAAGTGCTGTGTGCTACCTGTAATATTCGAACGATCACCCCACCAGCGTGCAAGTGCGTAGCCATTTTTGTTCAGCTCCACGTAATCAATCTCATCCAGTGCCTCGATTTCGAGCCTTATCTCCCTGGAGACGCTAGCAGGTAACACATCACCCATTATGCCGGTGCCTAGAGCAAACCATATCTTGATCCGATCTCCAGTGATAGCATAACTATGTCGACGGCGCAATGCATCAAAAATGGCCTGCCTGGTCAGTTGGGATGCCCAGACTCCAGTTAACCCCTCAGCGTAGCTCCCTGGATAGCCAAAATGATTATCTGTTCCGGCTGTAAATCCAATTATGCGACCGATTTTCAGCTGCTCGATCACCGTCTGTGACCGGTTGCTCCCTCCCATCGAATGAGCATACATGCCCCAATACGATGGTGTTTCAAAAGAGTTGCCATGTTCCGAATAGATTTCACACACTGGGGATATCTGCTCATCGTGTTCGGCCCACTTGGTACCACGCCACCCCTGCTTGTATGCTGAATGATGTGGAATTGCCAGTGCTCCGTTTTCCCGCGCAAATTTCAGCAGGCTAGCTAAATCAGGAGCATGAAAGAGCTGCCCAAAAGAGTCAGGGAAAATAATGTGATAGTCTCCCCAGTTTAGCGAATGCCATTCATAGCCGATGTAGCTTACAAAGGTTCCATCCCGATTGGCAGCATTAGCCTGTGCTATCACTTCTGGCCAATGTTCTTGCACACGCTCAAAAGCTTCTCGATGCGCTTTACAAAGTGCCTCATCCTGTTCTGGCATATCAGGCCACCAGCCATGCGGTGTAAAGGCATAGAAATCCAGGGTATTCTGGGCCAAACGATAAGAACGCTCCAGCGACCCTCGACCATAGCCAATTTCATTGTGATTATGGATATCCCCCCAATACAGTGTCAATGGCTCGGTCATATGGCTACATTCGATTGACGCATCTGTCCAGACTGAAATCGGTAAGGTCTAGTTCATCGGCCCGGTGACAACTGACCCAGTGTTCTGGAGCGATCTCCCTCAGAGTTGGCACTTCCATTTGGCAGAGGTCAATAACAAACGGACAGCGCGGGTGAAAATAGCAGCCTGAAGGTGGGTTAGCCGGGCTTGGCACTTCTCCCTGCAATTCAATTTTGCCCATCCGTCGATGCGGGTCCGGTGTAGGCACTGCTGCCAGCAGTACTGCAGTATAGGGATGTTTGGGACACTGGAATAACTCTTGAGTTCGCGCAGTTTCTACTATCTTGCCCACATACATCACGACAACCCGGTGGCTGATGTGCTTGATAACGCTTAGGTTATGAGCAATAAATAGATAGGTCAGGTGTAATCGATTCTGTAGCTCCAACATCAAGTTCAGGATTTGTGCTTGAACAGACACATCCAAAGCAGAGACTGGCTCGTCTGCAACCACCAACCGCGGATTCAGCGCCAGTGCACGAGCAATACCTATGCGCTGCCGCTGCCCACCACTGAACGCGTGAGGGAAACGCTGCATGTATTCAGGACGCATCTCAACCAGGCGTAACAATTCTGCGACGCGTTCAGCACGTTCTTTACGATCTTTCATGCCGTTGACCAAGAGCGGCTCGCCAACGATATCAAAAAGCGTCATGCGCGGATTGAGCGAACCATAAGGGTCCTGAAAAATCATCTGTATCTGCGGACGAAATGGGCGTAGTTCTTGACGGGATAGACACGCTAAATCTACAAATTGATCGTCTTTCGTGCGAAAGAGGATCTGTCCACTCGTTGGAGTAAGCGCCCGCAGGATACAACGCGCTGTTGTCGTTTTGCCACAACCGCTTTCGCCGACCAGGCCGAGCGTTTCGCCTTCGTTAATGAAAAAGCTAACATCATCGACTGCTCGTACATATCCAATCACTCGCCTGAAAAACCCCTTCTGAATTGGAAAGAACTTGGACAAATTCTTGACCTCTAGCAATACCCGTTTTCTAGCTGGCGCAATGTCTGTCACTCTTGTCCCTCCGTCTCAGAATAACGGAAGCAACGCACCGCTTGTCGGTTGCCAGTAAACTGAAGAGGCGGGATCTGCTGATCGCAGATGCCGGGTTCACATTGTCGGCAACGCGGATGAAAGGGACATCCCGAAGGCCGATTGAAAGGATGTGGTATGGATCCGCTGATGGAAGGAAGCCGCGCCCGTGGGATGGACTGAATACTCGGAATGGAACGCAGAAGAGCTTGTGTATAGGGGTGCTTTGGCGCATGAAAAATTTGGTCTACCGGCCCCTCTTCCATAATTAATCCCAAATACATCACTTGAACATAGTGCGCCATCTGTGCAATTACACCCAGATCATGGGTGATGAAAATAACGGCAGTATTGCGTTGTTCCTGCAAGTCACGCAGGAGTTGCAGAATCTGCGCTTGTGTCGTTACATCAATTGCTGTCGTCGGTTCATCCGCAATCAATAGCCGTGGATGACATGAGAGTGCCATAGCGATCATAGCGCGTTGCCGCAGACCGCCACTCAACTGCCAGGCATATTCGTGAAGACGCTGTTCTGGCATTGGGATGCCTACACTACGAAACATCTCAACAGCGATCTGGCTAGCCTCGCGTTTGCTCACTGCTTGATGGAGCATAATGGCTTCTATGATCTGCTCGCCCACTGTGTGCACCGGACTAAAAGCAGCTTGTGGTTCTTGTGGGATGAGTGCAATCTCTGCCCCACGGATATCGCGCATTTCCTTGCCGTTTGGATCCAACGTAGCCAAATCAACCACTTCATTATCACCTGTTTGTCCCCGCTGCGAAGCTTGGCGCCGAAGGAAGATCTGCCCTTCGACAATGCGTCCCGGCGGTTCCAGGATGCGCAGGACCGCCTTCATGGCGACGCTTTTGCCGCAGCCGCTTTCGCCCACGATCCCCAAGACCTGACCAGGAAAAACGTCAAAGCTCACACCATCGACTGCCTTGACCGTCCCCTCATCGAGGAAAAAGTGAACTTTCAGATCGCGTACTGCTAACAATGGTTTCGCTTGGTTTTCCATGAATTTCCGTGCTGTCGTGACGTGAGTATCTTTAGTCATAAAACCTCAATACATTCAAGTTCTAATGACCGTAGGGATCAGCCGCATCTCGCAGACCATCGCCTACGAGGTTCCATGCTAGCACACTAACAATCACCACCACGCCTGGCAAAAGAAGCCAGGGGGCGTGTGCAATGGTCTGGATATTCTGCGCTTCCTGTAACAAGACGCCCCAACTGATCGCAGGGGGGCGTATGCCTAGGCCGAGGAAACTCAACGATGTTTCACTGATGATCATCACTGGAATGGCCAACGTGCTGGTAGCAATAATATGGCTCATAAATGCTGGAACCATATGGCGTGTGATAATGCGCATCTGGCTACATCCAGCCAATTCAGCAGCCAGGACAAAATCTTCCTCACGCAGAGCCAGAAATCGCCCACGCACCTCTCGACCCAGCGTAGTCCAGCCGACAAAAGCCAGGATGAGCGTGATGGTAAAGAATACTCGATCTGACGGCCAATCCCTTGGCATGGCAGCGGTCATCGCCAACCAAATCGGAATTGTCGGCAGCGACTGCAATATCTCGATCAACCGCTGGATGATCAAATCGGGCAACCCGCCAAAATAGCCAGAAATACCACCCAGTATTACTCCTAGGATCACGCTCAAAACAACGGATACCAGCCCAACCGTCATCGAGGTCCGCGTGCCATGCATGAGACGTGACCACTGGTCGCGCCCTAACCGATCAGTGCCCAAAGGATAGAGCCTGTCTTCAGGGTTGCCACTGGCAGGACCCAGCAAATGGATATCGGTCTGGAATCGTCCAAAGATCTTATAGGGATATCCTCTTACGAAGAGTCCCACCGGTATTTTCTTGGTTTCATCCACTTCCCATTCCATGCGCAATGTGACAGGATTACGTCTGCCTACTACTGCAGGAACCCATGGTCGGAAGCGGGTGCCATCAAAGAGACGAATGCCCTGCATGGGGATGAATGCTAAGCGTGCATCGGCTAGTTCTGGTTGCACAATACTGAAAAAATCGGGGAACAGAACGATCACATACAAGAAAAGGAGCACCACTGCACTGAAAACAGCCAGGCGATGCTTCTTGAAACGCCACCACACCAGTTTCCAGTTTGGTGCCACCGAGATACGCTCTGCAGCTTCACTAGTAACAAATTCGTTGAGCAAAGAAGTTTCGTCCACCATAGAATTCCCTCTGCAGGGCTTGTTTTCTTCAACCATTGTCTCACGAGCCTTCCATGCGGATGCGCGGGTCTAAGAGTGCGAGCAGGATATCTGAGAGCAAAGTTCCGAGAATAGCGAGGAAACAATAGATCAACAGGATACTGCCAGCTAAGTACATATCTTGGCTAATCAGCGCTCGCAGCAGCAATGGACCAATGTTGGGCAGGTTCATCACGGTAGCAACGATCAAACTACCGGAGAACAACTGAGGCAGATACCAACCGATGGTGCTAACCAGCGGATTAAGCGCTAACCGCACGGGATACTTCAGTACCAGTTTCCATTCCGATAGACCTTTGGCACGCGCAGCTACCACGTAGGGCTTGTTCAGTTCATCAAGCAGATTGGCCCGCATCACGCGGGTGAGCCTAGCCGTACCTCCAATACCAAGGACAATCATGGGCACCCAAATGTGCTTGAGCAAGTCCGTTACACGGGCCCAACTCCAAGGCGCATCGACAAACTGGGGAGAAAACAGGCCGGTGACGCTCATGCCAAAGCGGGAAAACGCGATCCACATCAGGATCAGGGCCAGCATGAAATTCGGTGTCGCAACACCAATGTAGTTCAAAACGGCAAATACGTAGTCAAGCAGGGAGTGTTGATGGGTGGCCGCATAGATACCCGCCGGAATAGCGACAAGCCATGTAAAACCAAAAGAGAAAGCGGCTAGCACCACGGTCAACACCAGCCTATCCCCAATCAGTTCTTTATTCGGCCGCTGGAACTCGAGCGATAGACCCAAATTGCCTTGCAGAATATTCCACATCCATCTACCGTACTGCACGTAGAAAGGCTTATCAAGGCCGTAAGTTCTCCTCAGTGCATCTAATTGCGCTTGGTCAATAGATGATCCAGAAGAAGCAAGAATCGCCGCATAATTGGTTAAAAAGTCTCCCGGTGGTGCTTGCACCAGTGCAAAGACAAGGACGGAAAAAATGAACACCAGCAATGGCAACAGCAAAAGTCGTTGCAGAATATATCTGAACATTAGATTACCTCTCACCTCACAGAACAGTTGGAAAAGATAGCACGGAGACGCAGGATCCCTGCGTCTCCGTGTTGCCAATCATCTTGCCCTTGCTACTTATTGTTTAAAGAAGAACTGCTCAGTCCGGGCGTTGCCGGGTGTGCGCAAGGGCCAGTCGTTGCCCAGGGTGGTAGGTACATTGCGGAAATTGTTGCTGACCACTACCACTCCTTGAACCATAGGCGTCAAGCCAATAGTGCCGACCTTCCAGCAGTTGTCAACCCAGTATTTGAACAGCTCTTGAGCGGGCTTGACCTGCTCTTCAGGCGGAAGCAGCTCAGCGGAGTCGATAATTTCCACGATCTTCTTCACCTCTGGTGGAGGCTCAACACCTTCCTTGCCGTCGGTCGCGTACCAGCGCTGGTAGAGTGGGCCAAAGGCTGGCTGCGGATAATCACGGGGATCAAACTTGGAGTTGCCAGTGAAGGGGAAACCGGTGGTATCATCGTTCCACATCTCGACTTGCAATTCGTTGTTATCACGCATCTGCCAGGTCAACGCACGCTCCCTGATTTGGACAATGGTCTTGATACCCACTTGCTCCCAGTCCCTAGCGATCAATTGTGCCACATCGGGCCAAGGACCAAAGGCTGGCGTCACGTTGATTTCCAGGATAACCCGCTTGCCGCTCGGCAGCAATCGGAAGCCCTCTGCATCCTTCTTGGTGAGACCAATGCTATCCAGCAGCCTGTTAGCTTCATCGGGCCTGTACTCTGTGTACTTCTTAGCCCACTCATCGCCAGGATAGTACGGATGCCAAGGTGCAGGAACACACTGCCGAGGTTCACCCAACCCCAGGAAGACCGACTCTTTGATTTGCTCTCGGTTAATGGCATAGGAGAGAGCAATGCGGAAATCCTTTGTGCGCAGCAGTGTAGCGATTTCCGGATCCGCGTCATAGGTTTGGTTAAACCATACGGCCGCATCGGAACCGCCGAACGTTGGCCAGGTGATCACTCGATATTTACCCTTCGCCTCGTTCTCCTTTAGCACTGGGTAATTGGCCATGTTGATATGCCGTGCCTGTAGATCGAACTCACCAGCGATGGCGGCCAGGTTCAGGGCCTGCGCGTCAGCGAAGAAAGTGAACCGCACCTCATCGATGTAAGGCAGTTGATTCCCAGCCGGGTCTACGCCAATGTAATACGGGTTGCGCTTCAAAACAAGTACGGGGTCGCTGACGCGGGTTGTCGGCACCCAGGCAGCCATCGTGGGCCGCTCTGGGTTCTCAGGTGGAGCATTCTTGGCAGCAAACATCTCGGCCCAGGTGTTAAAGCCCTCTGCCTTCACGATCTTGTCAATTTCTTCCTGGGGGGTGTACTTGGGATGGAACTGTTTCAGATAGTGTGCGGGCAAGAAGACCGCATAGGTCCGGTCTCCTCCATCCTTGTTGGCCAACTCCGTCAGGAAGAAACCATTGGGTTGCTTATAGACCCAACGCACGGTGTAGTCGTCCACCTTCTCGACCAATGCGGGCGAGCCGTCCTTATTCTTCATCCAGCCTGGAAGGGAAGGAGTGAGGTCCGTGTTGAGGAGCACATCGTTGTACCAGAACATGATGTCATCGGCGGTCATAGGCGCACCATCTGACCACTTGGCCCCTTTGCGTAGCTTGATGGTCCATGTGGTCAGGTCCTGAGAGACCTCCCACCCTTCAGCGATCTTGGGTTCTATCGAGCCACCATCGGGCGAGAAACGCACTAGTGAATCATACACCACACGGACGTAGTTGTTGGCATCCGCAGGGCCAAGGAACGCGCGTCGCCACACACCACCATATTGGCCGATTTCTTCCACTACGGGGACAACTAAAGGATTCTCTGGTAGACGCTGCTCAACCGGAGGCAACTTGCCTGCCTTGACCAGCTCGGCTAACATCGGTGCCTCGTTGTATTTCACGGGCACAGGCGTGGGGGTCGCCGGAACAGGAGTGGGTTGCGCTGGCACAGGTGTCGGTGGCATAGGCGTAGGTGTGGGTGTTGGTTGGGGAGCACAAGCGCCAAGCGTCAAAGAAAGCACCAATACCCCCGTCAACAGCGACGTCCATAAATATCCTCTTCCTTTGAGAAACATCTCTATCCCTCCTTTGTTACTCTATTTTTGGTTGACAATGAGATGTAACACACCGTTTCTCCACCCGCTCTCGAGGATTCTGTATAGTATCTCCGCTGTCTCACCTCCTTTTTCATATTTAGAGCGCTCTGACCGAACAGGAACTAGCATTTCGAATCTGCGCAAAATCCCAGCCCATTTGCTCACAGAGTCGCTGCACATGACTGTCCCAAGTTGGTTCATCCGCAGGTTTGCCAGAAATGAAACAGTCCACACTTAAATAACGAAGTGGTTGCTCGCCATCGCAGCGGGTGCTGTGGAATGTGTGGCACGGGATATACACAAGATCACCAGATTTGATGGCATAGTACTGTGGATTATCGCTGCCAATCTGTAGTATGCCAGTCCCTTCAAGTACATAGAAGATCTGCTCTACGTCATGGTGGACGTGTAGCGGCGCTGCAGTGCCCGGTTCCACAATGACGAAGAATGCTTCAGCAGCGTCTGATTCTGCACGGTCGAGGATCAGGTCGTTGATATGAGTTGGAAAACGATAACGTGTTATGAATGCCGGACCATAAACATAATTTCGTTTGGACATAGATGCCCTTTCTTTGGCCCTCATTCAGGATAAACTAATCTTTACTCCTTACGGTGCGCTAGCACGAACGACCAGTTCTGGTTGCAGTACGACCTCCTCGCATCCTGAGAAGCGACCCGATATCAGATCCAGCAACAAACGCATCGCTCGACTGCCCAGTTCATAGCGGGGCGCACGGCAAGTAGTCAAAGATGGGGTAACCAGAGCAGCCAGTGGGATATCATCGGCGCCTACAACTGCCAGGTCATGTGGCACTCTTCGCCCCAGGTCAGCGCTAGCCCGTAGCGCACCGATTGCGACCAAGTCATTATAACAGAAAAGGGCAGTCATTTCTGGAAATTTGGTAAGCAGCTCTCGAGCTGCTTTTCGCCCCCCCTCCACCGTGGGGGAACAGTGCGGCATCCAATCAGGACGACAGGATAGTCCAGCCAGTGCCAAGGCGGAACAGTAGCCTTTAAGCCGCAAACGACCACTGCGCGAAACAGGTGGGCCGGCTAGGAAACCAATCGCTTGATGGCCAGATTGCAATAGATGCTGTGTCGCCATCCGACCACCAGCTTCATCATCTACCAGCACTGCGCTCACATTGTCCCCTTCCAAGCGCCTATTGACCAGGACAACCGCCGAGTGATGGACTAGGGCTGCGCGCAATTCTGCATCCTCGAGCCTCGAGCTGCATAGCACAATACCATCCACCCGTTTCTCTTCCAGCGAGCGCAATACCGCTACTTCTCTGGCGAGGTCTTCGTCTGTGTTGCACAGAAAGACATTGTATCCCTCAGCATAGGCCACGTGCTCTGCTCCGCGCGCTACTTCGGAGAAAAAGGGATTAGCCACATCAGGCACTACCAGACCGATCGTACCTGTGTGCTTGGTGGCCAATCCACGCGCAATGCTATCAGGCCGATAGCCCAGACGTTCAGCAATTTCAAGCACCCGTTGGCGGGTGGCTGGACTTACATCAGGTTTGCGATTGATCGCTCGCGAGACGGTCATCACAGAAACGCCAGCTTGTCTCGCGACATCGGTCATCGTCACGCGCTGGGACAACAGAAGGTCTCTCCCAAGATTTTTGTTAACGCTAACGGTAGCGTTAACAACAATATAGCATGAATTCCATGCTTTGTCAAATGGTCCTTGCCTCCGTCGTAACTGTTCAGATTTGAGGTAAGAAATTTCAGCTTCGAGGTTAAGGGCCTTGAGCAAGCATACTGAAGCACTGCGTAAGGGGATTGAGCCCACGTGCTTTCCACGTCTCAAAGAGACTGGCCAGGGCCAACGTGATCCTGCTACCGCGGCTACTCCGCGTACCCCCGCTGATCTTGCGCGCTACCACCAGCGGACGAAGGCTCCGTTCGGCCAGATTGTTGTCCGCACTCAG